>DASRJN010000295.1:0-3146 GCA_035649455.1 Acidimicrobiales bacterium | reverse complement strand
TACTCCCCGAAGCTCTCCCAGCCCCAGTCGACCCCCTGCTCCAGCGCGGCCAGGGGCATGCCCTCGACCCGGGCCATCATGCGGCGCAGGTAGTCGGCGTCGGCCGCCCGCAGCGGGGCCAGGGTGAAGCCGCAGTTGCCGGCCACCACCGAGGTCACGCCGTGGACGTTGGACGGGCTGGCCAGCGGGTCCCAGAACAGCTGGGCGTCGTAGTGGGTGTGGGGATCGACGAAGCCGGGGCACACCACCAGGCCGGTGGCGTCGAGCGTGTCGTGCGCCGCATCGTCGATCTGCCCGGGATCGGCGACGGCCACGACCCGCCCGCCGGCGACGGCCACGTCGCCCGGCCGGCCCGGCGCGCCGGTCCCGTCGACGACGGTCGCCCCGCGGATGATGAGATCCAGCATGCCGGCCCCCCGGTCGATATCTGACGGTGCGTCAGATACTAGCGGGGGTCAGGGTTGCGTCTGGCAGTCGACGTCGCCGGAGTCGTTCATGGTGGGCCACCGCAGCGCGGCCGCGGTCTGGGGCCCGTAGTTGCCGTCGGGATTGAGGCCGTCTGCGGTCTGCGCCGCCTGCAGCCCCGCCTGGGTGGCGGGACCGAAGTCGCCGTCCGCCTCCAGGTTCACGAAGTAACAGTTCCTGAGCGTGCTCTGCAGGGCTTGGACGGGCGCGCCACTCCCCTCGTCGACCGTGAGCACACAGCCCCGGTCGTTGCCGTCGACGGTGGGTGCCACGTAGGTGCCGCTCGACGTCTCGAACGAAGTGGCGTTGTCGCAGGTGCTGCCACTGCTGCCGAACTGGCTCTCGGTAGGCGAGCTGGAGCTGGCCGTGCTGCCAGTGCTGCTGTCGTTGCTGCTCGCGAGCGCGAAAGCCCCGATCAGCAGCACGACGATGAGCGTGGATCCCGAGTTCTTGGCCATGGTTGTGGCTCCGCGCCAGCTGGACCCAGTTTTCCACACCGGACCGGCCGTCTTCACCTACCTGACGTGTCAGTCGGTCGATTCGTGCCGCCCCAGCACCCAGAACGCGATGCCCGCCGCCACCCCCACGTTCAGCGAGTCGACGCCGCCCCGCATGGGGATGCCGGCCCGCACGTCGGCCTCCGCCATCGTCTCGGGGGACAGTCCCGGCCCCTCGGCCCCGAACAGCAGCGCCACCCGGTCGGTGGGCGCGAGGTCGAGGCGGTCGATCGGCACGGCCCCGGGGTCGGGCGTCAGCGCCACCAGCCGGAACCCTTCCGCCCGCAGGACCTCCAGCCCGCCCGGCAGCCGGGGGATCCAGGCCCACGGGTAGGCGTAGCTCTCGCCCATCGCCACCCGCGACGTGCGGCGGTACAGCGGGTCGCTGCAGGTCGGGTCGAGCAGGGCGGCGTCGATCCCGAGGCCCGCGGCCGAGCGCAGCACGACGCCCAGGTTGGTGGGGTTGCTCACCCGCTCCAGCACCACCACCCGGCGGGCCGAGGCCACCACCTCGGCTGCGGGCAGCGGCTGCCGCCGCTCGAAGCAGCCCAGCAGGCCCCGGTGGACGCCGAGCCCGGTGATGCGCTCCAGCACGGGGGGCGCGGCGGCATAGACCGGCACGTCGGGCGGCACACCCGGGGGCAGGCCCGCGGGTCGGGTGGCGTCCACCAGGAACGCCCGCGGCCGGTAGCCGGCCCGCAGCGCCCGCTCCGCGACGATGTCGCCCTCGGCGATGAACACCCCGTGCTCCCCCGGTGGCACCCGCCGCGCCAGCTCGCGATCCCGCAGGCCGACGAAGGGCGCCACCCGGGGATCCGAGGGATCATCGACCACCACTCGCCGGGCGTCGGTGCCGGTCACCGCGCGACTCTGGCACGGATCGTCCCCGCCGGTGGATGGGGGCGTGCGGTGCCTTCTAAGCTGTACAAGTCCGATACAAGTGCCAGGAGAACGGCAATGCCCAAGATCAAGGTCGAGAACCCGGTCGTCGAGCTCGACGGCGACGAGATGACTCGGGTCATCTGGCAGTTCATCAAGGACAAGCTGATCCTCCCCTACCTGGACATCGACCTGCAGTACTTCGACCTGTCGATCCAGAAGCGCGACGAGACCGACGACCAGATCACCGTCGACGCGGCCTACGCCATCAAGGAGCACGGCGTGGGCGTCAAGTGCGCCACCATCACGCCCGACGAGGCCCGGGTCGAGGAGTTCGGGCTCAAGCAGATGTGGCGGTCGCCCAACGGCACGATCCGCAACATCCTCGGCGGCGTCGTGTTCCGCGAGCCCATCATCTGCTCGAACGTGCCCCGGCTGGTCCCCGGCTGGACCAAGCCCATCATCATCGGCCGTCACGCCCACGGCGATCAGTACAAGGCGACCGACTTCGTGGTGCCCGGCCCCGGCACGCTGACCCTCACGTACACCCCCACCGACGGCGGCTCGCCCATGGAGTTCGAGGTGGCCGAGTACCCGGGCGGTGGCATCGCCATGGGCATGTACAACTTCGACGACTCGATCCGGGACTTCGCCCGGGCCTCGTTCCGCTACGGCCTCGACCGCCACTACCCGGTCTACCTGTCGACCAAGAACACGATCCTCAAGGCCTACGACGGGCGCTTCAAGGACCTGTTCCAGGAGGTCTTCGAGGCCGAGTTCAAGGCCTCCTACGACGCCCAGGGCCTCACCTACGAGCACCGGCTGATCGACGACATGGTGGCCCAGGCCCTCAAGTGGGAGGGCGGGTATGTGTGGGCGTGCAAGAACTACGACGGCGACGTGCAGTCCGACATCGTGGCCCAGGGCTTCGGCTCACTGGGGCTGATGACCTCGGTGCTGCTCACCCCGGACGGCCGCACCTGCGAGGCCGAGGCGGCCCACGGCACCGTGACCCGCCACTACCGGCAGTGGCAGAAGGGCGAGAAGACCTCGACCAACCCCATCGCCTCGATCTTCGCCTGGACCCGGGGCCTCAACTTCCGGGCCCGCCTGGACGACACCCCCGAGGTGGCCCGCTTCGCCACCACCCTGGAGGACGTCTGCGTCGGCACGGTCGAGGGCGGCCAGATGACCAAGGACCTCGCCCTGATCGTCGGCGGCGACACCCCGTGGCTCACCACCGAGGAGTTCCTCGACGCCCTGGACACCAACCTCAACAAGGCGATGGCCGGGTAGTTTCAGTAA
>DASRJN010000294.1:0-29162 GCA_035649455.1 Acidimicrobiales bacterium | reverse complement strand
CCCAGCAGCGCGATCTCACGCGCCGCCCCCGCGTCCTCCTTCCCGTCGTAGCGCGCCACGTGCACCGCATCGAGGTTCTCCCTCCCGGCGCTGGCCACTTCGTCGAGCATCCAGCCGGCCATGCCCGCCATCACAACAATGCGGAGAGCGCAGCGCGGACGCGGGCGGGGCGCAGGGGGAGGTCGCGGATGCGGGCGCCGGTGGCCTGGTGGACGGCGTTGGCGATAGCGGCCGCGGTGGGGCCGGTGGTGGCTTCGCCGGCACCCAGGGGGCGGGCATCCGGGTGGTCGAGGAGGCGGGTCGTGAGGCTGGGTGACTCGGCGAAGCCGAGGATGGGGTACGTGTCCCAGTCGGTCGGGCGGCCGCCGCCCTGGCCGGTCTCGGACGGGTCGAGCTGCTCCTTGAGCGTCCAGCTGGCCGCTTGGACGAAGCCGCCCTCCAGCTGGTTGACCAGGCCGTCGGGGTCGATGATCTCGCCCGCGTCGGCGGCGATCCAGCCTTGGCGGACCACGACCAGGCCGGTGCGGGCGTCCACCGTGACCTCGGCGATCACCGCGGCGTAGGCCTTGACGTTCTCGTAGCGGGAGAAGGCCAGGCCCCGGCCCGGGGCATCCAGACCGCCCGGGGCCGACAGGCCGCCGGCGAGGTCGACCACGGCCTCGACGACGGCCCGGGCGCGGGGGTCGTCCAGGTGGTCCAGGCGGAACGAGACCGGGTCGCGGCCGGCCAGCAGGGCCAGCTCGTCCACGAACGACTCCAGGGCGAACACGTTGGCGAACCCGCCGAGGCTGCGGGTGGACGACGTGCGCACCGGCGACGTGGCCACGAAGTGGTCGACCACCTGGCGCTCCCCCACCCGGTAGAGCGGGTCCGCGTTGCGGTAGCTGCCGGCGTGGAAGCCCCGGCTGGGCTGCGGGGTCGGGCGGTCCCACGGGGAGTCGAGGTCCCACGAGGCCAGCAGCCACGAGCTGGCGTCGCCCATCGGCCGGGGGCGTCCGATGTGCGAGTAGCTGTGCACGTCGTGCCGCCACGAGCGCAGCCGGCCGGCCGCGTCCAGGCCCGCCTCCAGGGTCACAGCCATGGCCGGGGCGGCCGGCTCCCAGGCGTGCTCGTCGGCCCGGGTCCAGGCCAGGGACACGGGCCGGCCGGGATCCGCCATGGCCACCAGCGCGGCGTCGAGGGCGACGTCGTCGGCCCCGTTGTGGCCGTAGCAGCCGGCGCCCTGCACGTGGGTCACCGTGACATCGCCGGGGTCGAGGCGCAGCACCTCGGCCAGCGCCAGTCGCAGCAGCTCGACCCCCTGGCTGTGGCTCCACACGGCCAGGCGACCGTCCTCGAACCGGGCGACCGCCACCGACGGGCCGATCGATCCGTGGAGCAGGAAGGGCCGGGTGTAGCCGGACCGCAGGCGGCGCTCGCCGTGATCGGGGGCGGGTCCGGCCGGGCCGTCCACAGCCGTGCCGTCCACCACTGGAGTGACCCGGGCGGGCTGGGCGACCAGGTGGCCGGCGCCCGCGGTGCCGGGGACCAGGTCGTCGCCCCCGTCCCAGCGGGCCTCGGCCACCAGCATCTCGGCGGCGCGGATCGCGCCTGCCTCACGGTCGGCCACCACCGCCAGGAACGAGCCGTTGCGCACGACGTCGGCCCCCGCCACCACCGCCGGAACCCGGCCCGACAGGCGAGCGCCGGGACGGGGCGGCCGCACCACCCGGGCGTAGCGCAGGCCCGGCAGCACCAGGTCGTGGAGGAACACCGGCTCGCCCCGCACCTTGGCCGGCAGGTCGACCCGGGGGAGCCCCCGCCCGGTCCAGCGCCGCTCGGCCGCCGGGACGGACTCGATCGCCTCGTCGACCACCACGCCGAAGGGCCGGCCGGCTCCCACCTCGGCGTAGGTCACCCGGCGGCCGTCGGGGGCCACGATCTGGCCGTCGTCGACGACCAGGTCGGCCGCGTCCACGCCGAGGCTCGAGGCGGCCCGGTCCACCAGGATCCGCCGGGCGTGGGCGCACGCCTGGCGGACGGCCATGGCGCTCTGCTCGATCGACCCGCTGCCCGCCGTCACCCACTCGTTGGGAGTGGTGCCGGTGATGCCGCTGGCCAGGTCGATGCGGGCCGGGTCCGTGCCCAGCTCGTCGGCGGCCACCGCCAGCAGGGCGGTCAGGATGCCCTGGCCCAGCTCGACCTTGCCGGTGTGGACCTCCACCCGGTCGGGGGCCACGATCCGCACCCAGCGGTCGAGGTCGGGCACCCCGGCCAGCGAGCCGAGCCGCCGGGCCGGACTGGGAGGCCGGACGGTGACATCGGACACTGTCGGGGCGTCCCCACCGGCCGCGGGCGGCGTGCCGAGCGCGGCCAGTGCGGCGCGCACGATGCGCGGCTGAGCGCCGCAGCGGCACAGGTGATCGTCCAGCGCGGCCCGCACGCCGGCCGCGTCCAGCGCTTCGCCCCGCGCGACCAGCTCGGTGAGCGTGACCGCGATGCCGGGCAGGCAGTAGCCGCACTGGCCGGCGTTGTGGGCCACCAGGGCGTCCTGGACCGCGGCACCCGCGGCCGCGGCGGCGAGGCCGGCCGGCGTGGTGACCGGCCGGTCGCCGACATCGCCGAGTGGCAGCGTGCACGAGGCCATGGGCCGCCCGGCGACCAGCACCCTGCAGGCCCCGCACTGCTCGACGCCGCAGCCGTACTTGGGGCTGCGGTCACCCACGTCACCCCGCAAGACCCACAGCAGCGGCGTGTCCGGGTCGGCCTCCACCGTGTGGCGGACGCCGTTCACCTCCAGCGGCACGGCCATCGGCGACCACGCTACTGCGGAGCGATCAGAGCCCCGACAGGTCGAGACCGGCGAGGCGCTCGGGATCGGACAGGCCCTCGATGGCCACGATGCGGTCGTCGTGGACGGTGAACTGCAGCACCGAGTCGAGGCGGCCGTCGACGAACACGACCACGCCGGGGTCGCCGTTGACCAGCACCGGGCGCTCCGTCCGCCGGTCGTCGGTGGCGAACATCATGGCCGAGCCGGCGACGGCGGCCGGGCCCCGCAGCAGCACCGACTCGCCCGGCGCGACGTCGGCGCGCAGCACGACGTCGGGGTCGAGGACCGCCACCAGGGCGTCGAAGTCGCCCCCGCGGGCCGCGGCGAAGAAGGCGTCGACCACCCGGCGCCGGCGGGCCCGGTCCTCGGTCCCGCCGGCGGGTGACGCGCCCTGGACGCGGCGGCGGGCCCGGCTGGCGAGCTGGCGCGCCGCCTCGGGCGAGCGGCCGACCACCGGGGCGATCTCGTCGAACGGCACGGCGAACATGTCGTGCAGCACGAAGGCCAGCCGCTCCGGGGGCGGCAACGTGTCCAGCACCACCAGCAGCGCCAGTCCCACCGAGTCGGCCAGCTCGGCCTCGCGCTCAGGGCCGCCATCGGCATCGCCGTCGCGGGTGATGACCGGGTCGGGGACCTGGCCGTCGAGCGGGTCCTCGCGGCGTGACGTGCGGGAGCGCAGCCGGTCGAGGCACACCCGGCCGACCACGGTCGTCAGCCAGCCCCCGAGGTTGCGGACCTCGCCGGCGTCGGCCCGGCTCAGCCGCAGCCATGCCTCCTGGACGGCGTCGTCGGCCTCGGCCGCCGAGCCCAGCATGCGGTAGGCGACGCCCTTCAGGTGGGCCCGGTGGCCCTCGAACTGCTGGGCCAGCCACTCCTTCTCGTCCATCGTCACATCCTCCGTCTGCGATCCGTCATAGCCCATGACGACGAGACGAAAGGACTTGTGACCATGAGTGACTACAGGATCGCCGTGGCCGGGGCCACCGGCCGGGTCGGGCGCCACATCGTCGAGGTGGCGCAGGAGCGGGGGCACGAGGTCGTGCCCATGGCCCGCTCGCTCGGGGTGGACGTGATCACGGGAGACGGCCTCGACGAGGCAGTCCAGGGCATCGATGTGATCATCGACGCGGCCACCGGCCCCTCGGCCGAGCAGGCCGAGGCCACGAGCTTCTTCACTACCGCCGCCCGCAACCTGCAGGCCGCGGGCGAGCGGGCCGGGGTGCGACGGATGGTGGTGGTGTCGATCATCGGCGCCGACCGCTTCTCCGAGGGCTACGGCGCCGCCACCTACGCCCACGAGCAGGCCGCGGCGGCGGGGCCGATCCCGACCCGGGTGGTGCGGGCGGCCCAGTTCCACGAGTTCGTCCCCCAGCTCATGGAGTGGGGTACGCAGGGCGACAGCGCCTACGTGCAGGACATGTGGACCCAAGCGGTGGCCGCCCGCACCGTGGCCGAAGCGCTCGTCGACGCGGCCACCGACGAGTCGCGCTACAGCCCCCCGCTGGTCGAGGTGGCCGGCCCTCGGGAGGAGAGCATGGTGGACCTGGCCCAGCGCTACGCCGCTCGCCATCAGCCCGGGTTGAAGATCGTGGCCGTCGCCACCCCCGAAGGCCCCGACCGGAAGATCTACGACGAGGGCGGCCTGCTCCCGGGGCCCGATGCCCGGCTGGGCGGACCGACGTTCGAGGAGTGGCTGGACTCCACGGCCTGAGCCGGGAGATCCCGGCGGGAGCGGAAGGCGGCCGCCTTGACCCGGTTCTGGCAAGTGGTCGAGCAGAAGGCGCGGCTGGCGTTCTTCGACACATCGACGAAGACCCGGCCGCAGCCCGGCCGCTCGCAGGTGCCGAGGCGGCGGGCGTGGCCGTTGCCGATCAGCCGGGCGAGCGCCTCGGCACAGATGGCGGTCCACATGGGGATGAGCTCGGCGTCCACCGGGTGGTGGTGGAGCCGCCAGACGCCGTCCTCGAGCGCCAGGTGCGGGTGGGACGGATGGGTGGCCAGCATGTGGTTGAGCAAGCTGGCCGCGGGGTCGAGCCGGTCCTCTCCCACCAGGTCGAACAGCGTGTGCAGGTCGGCGGCCAGGGCCACGAAGCCCGGCACGTCGGCGGGGACGAAGGCCCGAAGTGAGGTCGGGTCGACGGCCAGCACCCGCTGGATCACCGCGACCGGATCGTCCGGCGACGCCACGGCCAGCTCGTTCACCAGGTCGATGGCGACGTGGGCGCCGGTGTCGGCATAACTGTCTAACTTCACTTGACCAGTCACCGCTCTCGTTCTACCTTGTCACTGGCAAAGCAGTTTACACCAGTGATGCAGGAGAATCAGATGACGACAGTGAGCGCGGCACCGCCCCGACGCGGGCGGCCGGCCACGGCGGGCGACGTCGAAGCGATCGCCGGCCTGTGGCACACCGGATGGCAGGAGGCCCACCTCGGGCACGTGCCCGAATCGCTGGCGCGGGCGCGGAGCCTCGACGATCTGCGGCGCCGGGTGGCCGAGGACCTCGACCGGATCCAGGTGGCCCCGGGCGAGGCCGGGGTGGCCGGGTTCGTGACCGTCCACGACGACGAGGTCGAGCAGCTGTACGTGGCACCGGAGGCCCGGGGCCGGGGCGTGGCCGACCGGCTGCTGGACCACGCGGAGCATGCCATCGCCGAGGGCCACGACCGGGCGTGGCTGGCCGTGGTGGCCGCCAACCAGAGGGCGCGGGCGTTCTACGCCCGCCGGGGCTGGGCCGACGCCGGGCCGCTCGCCTACCAGGCCCGCACCGGGTCCGGGACCGTCACGGTGGCCGTCCACCGGTACGAGAAGGGAGTGCGGCCGTGAGTGGTCCGCTGGACGGCAAGGTCGCCCTGGTGGCCGGGGCGAGCCGGGCCGCGGGCCGCGGCATCGCCGTCGAGCTGGGCGCGGCGGGCGCCACTGTCTATTGCACGGGCCGCACCAGCGGGAGCCGGCGCTCGGAGATGGACCGGCCCGAGACCATCGAGGAGACCGCGGCGTTGGTGGACGAGGCCGGCGGGCGGGGCATCGCCGTGCGGGTCGACCACCTGCTCCCGGCCGAGGTGGCGGCACTGGTCGACCGCGTCGACGCCGAGCAAGGGGCCCTGGACATCCTGGTCAACGACATCTTCGGCGCCACCAGGATGGAGTGGAACGCCACCGTGTGGGAATCCGACCTCGACTACGGCCTGCACCTGCTGCGGCTCGCGGTGGACACCCACGCCATCACCGCCCACCACGCCCTGCCGCTGCTGATCCGCCGGCCCGGCGGGCTGGTGGTGGAGGTCACCGACGGCACGGCCGAGTACAACGCGGAGCACTACCGGGTCTCGTTCTTCTACGACATGGCCAAGGCGGCCAACCTGCGCATGGCCTACGCCCTGGGCCACGAGCTGGCGCCCCACGGCGCTACGGCGGTGGCGCTGACCCCGGGTTGGCTGCGGTCCGAGGCCATGCTGGAGGGCTTCGAGGTGACGGAGGAGACCTGGCGCGAGGCCACCGAGCGCATCCCCCACTTCGCCATCTCCGAGAGCCCCCGGTTCGTGGGCCGGGCGGTGGCGGCCCTGGCGGCCGACCCCGACGTAGCCCGCTGGAACCAGCAGTCGCTGTCCAGTGGCGAGCTGGCCCAGGTGTACGGCTTCACCGACGTCGACGGCAGCCGGCCCGACGCCTGGCGCTACATGGTCGAGGTCCAGGACCCCGGCAAGCCGGCCGACACGACCGGGTATCGCTGATGGGTCAGGCGTAGCCGGGCGCGGCTAGGCCCGCAGGCCGGCGAGCAGGGCGTCGAAGGTCTCGCCGGCCTCTCGCCGGGCCACCCGGGGGTGGTCGGACTGGGCGATGTACAGGGCCGCCTCGTTGATGGCGGCCAGCACGAGGCGGGCCAGCGGGACCGCCGGGCGGGGGGCCACGACCCCCTCCGCCATGGCGACCTGCACGCCGACGAGGATCCCGGCCAGCGCGTACTGGTCCTCGATCTCGCGCCAGCGGCCGGGGCCGAGGACCGCCGGGCCGTCGAGCAGCACGATCCGCCCGACGTCGGGGCGGAGGCACATGTCCAGGTAGGCATGGCAGCCCGCGACCAGGTTGTCCCAGGCGGAGACATCGGGCGACATGACGCGGGCGGCGATGGCGCCGAACTCCCCCTCCAGCTCGAGGAACACGGCCTCGAACAAGGCCTGCTTGGACTCGAAGTGGTGGTACAGGGCGCCGCGGGTCACGCCCGCGTGCTGGACCAGCTGCTCGGTGCTGGTCTGGGCGTAGCCCTGCTCGGTGAAGAGCTCGCGCGCGGCGCGCAAGAGGGCCTGGCGGGTCTCGTCGGCCCGGGCCTGCTGGAGTCTTGACGGCGCCACGTGCAAAGTGTATGCAACATACAGTCAGTATGTCGCATACAAGGAGTACGCCAATGAGCCGGGACACGAAGGACATCGAGACCTCGTTCGGACGCATCGCCTACCGGGAGGCCGGCGACGGGCCCACAGCCCTGTTCGTGCACGGTGTGCTGGCGAACGGCGGGCTGTGGGACGGCGTGATGGCCGAGCTGGCGCCGGGCCGGCGCGGCCTCGCCCCCGACCTGCTGGGCCACGGGGAGACCGTGGCCGCCGACCCCGACCAGAACCTCTCGTTCGGCCCTCAGGCCGAGATGCTGATCGAGCTGGTCGAGGCGCTCGGCTGCGGGCCGGTCGACCTGGTGGGCAACGACAGCGGCGGAGCCATCTGCCAGGTCTTCGCCGGCCGGCGCCCCGACCTGGTGCGCTCGCTGGCCCTCACCAACTGCGATACGGCCGACAACACCGTGCCCGAAGCCCTCGTCCCGTTCCTGGAGCTGTGCCGGCGGGGCGAGGCGCTGGCACTGTTCGAGTCGATGGCCGCCGACCTGGGCACGGCCCGGGCGGTCCTCGGCACCGGGCTGGCCGATCCCGACCGGGTGAGCGACGAGACGATCCGGGACTTCATCGAGCCGGTGCTGCGCCACGAGCGGGACGAGCGCGCCATCCAGCGCTGGATGGCCGATCTCACCGACCGCGACCTGCGGGCCGTGCAGGCCGAGCTCGGGAGGCTCGACGTGCCGGCGCTGATCCTGTGGGGCACCGAGGATGTCTTCTTCCCGGTGGACGACGCCCGGCGCCTGGCCGCGCTGATCCCCGGGTCCCAGCTGGTCGAGGTCCCGGGAGCCAAGCTGTTCCACCCGCTGGAGCAGCCCGACCTGCTGGCCGGCCACCTGCGCCGCCTCTGGGGCCTGGCCCCCGCGGCGACCGCGAGCCGCACGGCCTGACCCGGGGCCGGGCTCAGGGCCAGCGGGGGATCTCCTGGCAGGGGTGGAGATCGGCGTCGCTCGTGGCGTGCGAGTTCACCACCGCCACCTCGGTCCCGAAGGCCAGGTACTCGGCGAGGTGGCGCCGGGTCATGTCGTCGGGCGGATGGACGGCGTCGTAGGCAGCCAGGAACAGCTCGACGAAGCGGGCCCGCTGGGGCTCGGCGATGGCGAGGCCCCGGTGGTGGGACAGCAGGGCCGGGAACCCGCCCAGCTCGTCCGTGTAGCGGGTGGGCCCACCGAACACCTCGACCAGCAGGGCGGTGAGGTGGTCGACGTGGTCGGGATGGCCCGCCCCGAACAGCGGGCCCAGCCGCGGGTCGGCGAGCACATGCGGGTACCACTCCGCCACGATGGCCCGGACCGCGTCCTGGCCCCCCAGCCGGGCCAGCAGCTCGGCCCCGGCGCGGTGCCGCGCCGCGTCCTCCTCCGCGGTGGCGGCCGCGTAGGCACCGAGGGCGTCGAGCGCGGCGTCGGTGGCCGGATCGCACGTCGCCCGCCAGTGGGGCCCATAGGTGGGGAAGGCCTCGTAGTCGTAGCCGCCGTCCCAGTCGGGCGAGTAGTTGCCGGCGTAATAGCGGCGCACCGCGGCCTCCTCCGCCGCGCCCTCGGGGGCGCGGACGAAGTCGACCCGCCACTGGCGCCGCACTCCCCCGCCGTCGCTGGCGTGCAGCAGGTGCTCGCCGAACACGATGGCGTCGCCCGGCTCGGTCTCCAGCGGAAGCCCCGGCCCCGCGGGCGGATCGTCGTGCCGGTGGGAGCCGGGGGCGACCCGCAGGGCGCCGGTGTCCGCCGCCAGCGGCCCCAGGTAGCAGACGAACCCGGCGCTGGGGACAGGCACGTCGCTGTCGCGGTGCCAGCTCGACCCGGTGTCGTATTCGGTGACCTTGGCCCGGACCGGCAGCACCGGGCCGCCCAGCGCCCGGGCGGCCACGGGCGCGAACCGGTGCAGCAGGGCGAGGCTGACCGGCGTGCGCTCCCCCATCATGGGGACGTAGCGGAAGACGTTGTCCGCGTCCCCGGTGTTGCGGTGGCCGGCGTGGGGGAACGCCCGGGCCAGCGCGGCGTCCGCCTCGGCGACGAGGGGCGCGGGGTCGAACGCCCGCCGCAGCACCGCGTAGCCGTCCGCCGGGAACGACGCGAGCTCGTCCGCCATGCCCGCCAGCCTAGGCAGCGCCCCCGGCCGCTCCTCCGCCGCCGTGGCGTCAGCCAGCCTGCCCTCTGCGGAGGGAACTAGCGTGGTGGGCGTGGGCGAGCCTGAGGACGAATACCTCTCCGTGACGACGGAGCCTGACGGCACTGTCGTCGTCACCGGCGAGGTCGACCTGTACAGCGCGCCCACGCTCGAGGCGGTCATCGACGGCGCCGTGGCGGGCGGCGAGGGCAACGTCGTGATCGACCTGGCCGGGGTCCGGTTCATGGACTCCGCCGGCCTCAACATCATCATCCGCTGCTACAAGCCTCTCGACGAACAGGGTCGGCTGCTGGTGCTGCGCAGCCCGCAGGAAGCGGTGCGGCGCACGCTCGAGCTCGGCGGCATCACGACCCTGGTCGTCATGGAGAGCTGAGTGCCCAACCGCCTGGTGGTGGTGCGGGAGGTGGCCGCGGCGCTCGGCACGGCGCGCACGGCGAACGAGGTCGGCGAGGCCGTGCTCGACGCTGTGGCCGAGCACCTCGGCGCCGTCACCGCCACCATCTGGCTGGTCCAGCGCGACGACCTGGTGTTGGTGCACTCCCGCAATGCCGACCCGGTCGTCCTGGAGCGCATGCCCCGCGTGGCCCTGACCGACGACGTGCCGGGCACCGACGTGATCCGCACCCGCGAGGCGTACTTCTTCTCGGCCCGGGCCGAGCTCGACGCCCGCTGGCCCCAGCTGGCCGACATCCCGTCGCCCAGCAACGCCATGGTGGTGCTGCCCCTGGCCAACGCCGGGAGCGTCGCCGGGGTGGTGTCGTTCGGGTTCGAGGGCGTCCGCGAGTTCGACGAGCAGGACCGCGTGGCGTTCCTCGCCATCGCCGACCAGTGCGCCATCGCACTCGACCGGGCGCAGCTCTACGAGGCGGCACGCGCCGATGCCGCGGCCAATGAGCTGCTGGCCCGGGTGTCCGAGGCCGGCGGTGGGTCCGACTGGCGGCACATCGCCCGCCGCATCAGCGAGGTGTGCACCGAGCAGTTCGTGGACTCCTGCGGCATCACCGTCCGCGAGGGCGTCCTGGTGCGCCGGGTGGCGGCGACGAGCCGCAGCTATCCCGAGCTGGTCGCCGATGTCATCAACCGCTTCCCCACTCCACTCAACTCGCCCTCGCCGACTGCCACCGCCATCCGCACCGGCCGGCCGGTCCGGGTCCCGGCGCCCGACGCTTCCGAGCACCCCGAGGCCATGCCCGCGGGCGAGCTCCGGGATCGGGTCGCGCACGTCCGCTTCGGCGACAGCTGGCTGATCCCGCTGTTCGACGGGCCCGTCGCCTTCGGCGCCATGGGGTTCGCCACCCCGGTGGGCGAGGTGATGAGCCCCGAGATGGTGGCGCTGGCCGAGCGGGTGGCCGAGCGCACCTCGGCGCTGATCCGATCGGCGAGCGAGTTCGCCCGGCACCGGGCCGTGGTCGACGCCCTCCACCATGTGCTGCTCCCGGCCGAGGTCCCCGACGTCCCCGGGTGGGAGGTCGCCGCCTGTTACGTCCCCTTCACGGCCAGCCCCACCGTGGGCGGCGACTGGTGGGACGGACTGGTCCTGCCCGACGGGCGCCTCGCCCTCACGGTCGGCGACGTCGCCGGCCACGGGGTGCCGGCGGTGGCGGTCATGGGCCAGCTGCGCAACACGATGCGCAGCCACCTCGTGGCGGGTCTGGACCCCGCCGGGTCATTGGCCGAGCTGAGCGCGCTGCTCGACTGGACCGACCCGGACGCCCACGCCACCGCGGTGGCGGTCGTGGCCGACCTGGGCACGGGCGAGCTGGTGTGGGCGTCGGCCGGGCACCCGCCGCCGCTCGTCACCTGCCCTGGCGGCAAGCCGCGCTGGCTGGATGTCCCGACGGCGGCGCCGCTGGGGGCCCTACCGCGGGGCCGGCCCCATCCCTACCGCAACCACCACGACCACGTGGCCCCGGGCGAGGCGTTGTACCTCTACTCCGACGGGCTGGTCGAGGGCCGGCGGCGGGACATCGACACCGGCCTGGAGCTCCTGGCCGCCGCGGCCTCGCGCGACCAGCCTGGCACCGCCGCCCAGGCTCGCTGCGAGGGCCTCGTGGCCGAGCTGGTCCAGGAGGTGGAGGACGACGTCTGCCTGCTCATCGCCCGCCGTCTCGATTGTTAGGCGGGCGGGTCGAGGGGGACGAGTGCGGCCAGGCCCGACAGCTCGATGACCCGGCGGGACGGCGACCGCAGAGGGGTCACCAGCTCGACGGCGATCTGCAAGGTGGCCAGCCGCTCGACCAGGTGGAACAGCACGCGGAGGCCGGCACTGTCCAGGTAGGCGACCTCGCCGAGGTCGATCGAGACCGTCCTGGCCTGGTTGCTGATGGCCTCGGTCAGCTGCCCTTCGACGTCGCCCGCGTTCTGGAGGTCGATCTCGCCGCGCACGACGATCCGGACCCGGCCGTCGTCCACCGCGGCTTCGACGCGCGCGTCGGTCACGCGCTGCGCCCCGCGACCGCGAGCCGGCGCCGAATGACCACCTCTGTCCCCTGCGCGCCGCGACCGACGGCGACCACGTCGCTCGCGGACTCCATGATGGCCGTGCCCCGGCCCCGGTTGCTGCCGCGCGGCGAGCGCCACTGCCCGGTGTCGCGCACGGTCACGACCACATCCGGGAACTCCAGCTCGACGCGCACGCCGACCGTGCCTCCCGCGGGCCCGTACGCGTGCTCCACCACGTTCGAGGTCGACTCGCCCACGGCCAGCAGGACGTCGGTCACGTCCTCCGGCGCGGCGCCGATGTCGACGAGCCAGCGGCGTACCGCGGCCCGGATCTCGCTCAGCGACGCGGGCACCGCCGGCCGGGTGACCTCCAGCGGTTCGGTCCGGCTGTCCGCCCGGCGCACCACCAGCAGCGCCACGTCGTCCGTGGGCCGCTCCAGCCCGATCAGCCGGCCCATCACCGTGCTGCACACGTCCTCGGCCGGGGCCGCGGTCACCGCCTCCCGCAGCAGCTCGAGCCGGTCGTCGAGGAGCTGACCCCGGCGCTCGACCAGCCCGTCGGTGTAGAAGCAGACGACCGCTCCCGGCGGCAGCTCGCAGGTGACCGAGCGCCGGCGGGCCCGACCCTTGACGCCGAGCGGCGGGTCGGGCGTCAGGTCCACATAGTGCGCCGCGCCGTCGCCATCCACCAGGAGCGGAGCCGGGTGGCCGGCGGAGGACAGGTGGACGCGGTCGAACGACGGCTCGACCAGGGCCACCACCGCCGTGGCCATCTCGCCCGGGTCGAAGTGCCGCAGCTGGCGATCCACCAGATCGAGGACGACCGCGGGGTCGCCCTGGTTGCCGAGCGCCTGGGCCCGCACCGCGCTGCGCACCCGGCCCATCACCGCCGCGGCCCTCACGCCCCGCCCGACCACGTCGCCCACGGCGATGCACACGCGGCCCGACGGCAGGGTGAACAGGTCGTACCAGTCGCCCCCCACGGTTCCGCCTCCCCCGGCGATGTAGCGCACGGCCGCGTCGAGGCCCGGTACCTGCGGGAGCCGCTGGGGCAGGAGGCTGCGCTGCAGCAGCGCGGACGCTTTGCGCTCCGTGTCCGACTGGGCGGCCGTGACGGCCAGGGCGATGCGGTCGGCCACCATCTGCAGCAGGTCGGCGTCGTCGTCGTCGAAGCGACGCAGGGCGATCGTGCCGACGTGCAGCACGCCGAGCAGCTCGCCCCCAGCCAGCAGCGGAACGCCGAGCAGCGAGCGGACGCCGTTCAGGCGCAGCACCGGGTTGACCACGTCGGCGTCGGCGATGTCCTCGATGGTGGCCGGACGCCGGGTCGCGGCGATGCGCCCCGCGAACCCCCGCCCGAGCGGCACCCGCGACCCCTGGTACACCTCCTCCTCGATGCCCCGGGCTGCGGTGGCCACCAGCTGCTCGTTGGGCGCATCGAGCAGCAGGACAGCGGCGGTGTCCGCGTCGAGCACGTTGCGCACGCGGTCGAGCAGCTCGACCAGCAGCTCCTCGACACCGAGGTGGGCAAGTCCCGCATGAGTCACCGTCTCGATGTCACGCAACCGGTCGACAGCCGCCCGCCCCTTGCTCGCAGCCGATGCCGACACCGGGACGAGGCTACCGGCCCGAACCGATCCACCCGATCTGAGCAGGTGAGAAGCTGCGCGAGGCCGCTCCTGCCTAGAGGGCCCGCTGGGCGGCGTCGAGGTCGTCGACCGCCAGGACCAGCCGGGTGCCGGTGCCCAGGTAGGCCACCTCGATGTTGACGCCGGCCTCGGCCAGGCGCCCGGCCATCTCGCCCAGGTAGCCGGGGCGATCCTCGACGCTGGACAGCACCAGCGCCGCCTTCGCGGCGTCGACGGTGTAGCCGGCGCCCTGCAGCGCCTGGCGGGCGCCGTCGGCGTCCTCGACGAGCAGGTGGACGACGCCGCGGCCGCCGGCCACGGCGGCGCAGAAGCCGTCGATGTTGATACCGGCCTTGCCGAGCTCACCCCCGATCGCAGCCAGCTGGCCGGGGCTGTCTTCGGCCTCGACGCGGAGATCGGTCGCCATGGGCACCACCCCCTGGAGTTGCGCCGTGCATCGGCACCGCCATCCTGTCACGGATCACACTGTCCCGGTGGGTGACGTCGTCGTGCTGTTGGGGGCGCCGGGCAGTGGGAAGACGACGGTGGGCGAAGAGCTGGCCCGGCGGGGGCTGCGCTGGCGCGAGTGGGAGCTGTGGGTCCTGGAGCGGTGGGGCTCGCGGGACGCCTTCGTAGCGCAGAAAGCCGCAGCCCTACCCGCCCTCCACCAGGCCATCCGCACCTGGATCGCCGAGCCCGGCCCGCCCGCGGCCATCGAGTCGACCGGGCTCTCCGACGCCGCCTTCCTGGACGCGCTCGGGCACGAGCACCGGTGCCTGGTCGTGCGGCTGGACGTGGCCGAGGCCGAGGCGCTGGCCCGGGTGGCGACGCGAGCCCGGGGCCGTCACCTCAGCGACGCGCTCGACGGCGCCCGCACCGTCTGGCAGGCCTTCCACGAGGTCGTGGTCCCCCACCGGCCGGTCGACCTGGCGATCGACACCGCGCGCCTGCCACCGGCCCACACCGCGGCCCTGGTGGCGGGCATGGTCAGCCGGCGAGCGCAGCCTCCACCAGCGCCCGGAGCTCGCCGTCGCTGACGCCGTCGGCGTCCTCCGGCCGCAGGCGGATGGTCCCCTTGCCCGTGACCAGTTCGGGGTGGCGGGCGCCGAAGCCGCCGTCGCGGTCCTGGCCCCAGCCATACAGGGACACGCCGTGCTTCCAGGCCCCGAGGTAGAGGCGCTGACCCGCCGCCTTGTAGGTCGGGATCCCGTAGGAGATGCTCACCGCCGCGTCGGGCCGCGCCGCCAGGATCAGGCCGTGGACCCGGTCGAACAGCGCCCGGTGCTCGGCCGGGACGCCCTCGACGTAGGCCTGGACCGCGTCGTCCACCGGCCTAGGAGGCCGCGGCCGCCACCTGGTGGAGCTCCACCAGGTTGCCCGCCGGGTCGGCGAGGAAGGCCTGGCGGCTCGGGCCCACCGGCCGCGGGTCGCTCACCTCGATGCCCCGGCCCCGCAGCTCGGCCACCGTGGCGTCGAGGTCCTCGACCTGGAGGGCGAAGTGCTGGCCCTCGGCCGAGGGCGGGCGGCCCTCGATCAGGTGGACCTGCTGGCCGCCCGCGTCCAGCCAGGCGCCCGCAAACGGGAACTCGGGTCTGTCGCCGCGGGGCACGAGGCCCAGCACTCCCGCGTAGAAGCCCAGGGCGGCGTCGACGTCGTCGACGTTTATGGACACGTGGTGCACAGCGAGCGGTCGCACCCGACCAGTCTGCCCTCAGCGAGGTGTGGCCGCGCCTCCGAGGGACCGGCGGCCGGAGTGATCCAGGTCGGCGCAGCGGCGCCGGTGGATGCCGCCCGGGCCGAGCGTGGCGGCCAGCTCGTCGGCGTGCTCGTGGCTGAGCCGGATGGCCTCGACCACCGCGTCGACGTCGTCGACGGAGAGGTCCGGGTAGATCGGCAACGACACGACGCTGCGGCTCACCGCATCGGTCGTGGCCAGGTCGACGGCCGGCTCGTGCCGGTAGGCCTGCTGGCGGTGGACCGGCGGGTCGAAGTAGTTCCGCGTGTCGATCTCCTCGGCCGCCAGCACCGCCACCAGTTGGTTGCGGTCGATCCCGAGCTCGCCGGCTTCGACGGTGATCGTGAAGTCCTTGTAGGTCGAGACGTGCTCCACCGGCACCACCTGCGCATGGATGCCGGGGACGCCCCGCAGGCCGTCGATGTAGCGGGCCGCCAGGTCGCGCCGCCGCGCCAGGGTGCGGTCGAGCATGCCCAGGGACTCGAGCGCCATGGCGGCATGGAACTCGGACATCCGGGCGTTGAGGCCGGCGAACCGGGTGTCGTAGTCGCCGGGGTTGCCGTAGTCGCGGCCGGCACGGAGCCGGGCGGCGAGGTCGCCGTCGCGGGTGGCGATCAGTCCCCCCTCGCCGGCCACCATGGGCTTGGTGGGCGTGAGGCTGAAGACCTCGGCGTCACCGAACCCGCCGATCGGCCGCTCGTGGCTCGTCGCGCCGATCGCGTGCGCGGCGTCGAACACGACCGGCAGCCCGGCCGATGCGCCCAGCTTCTCGACGGGCTCCGGGGCGCACGGCGCGCCGAACACATGGGTGGCCAGGATGGCGCTGGCACCATCCAGGGACGCCTCGGCGTGGGCGAGATCCATCTGGAACGTGGCCGGGTCGCACTCCACGAAGCGCGGCGAGCGGCCGTTCCACGCCACCGCGTGGGCCGAGGCGGAGAACGTGAAGCTGGGCAGGACCACCGGCCCGCGGCACCCGTCGACCAGGGCCTGGACCACGAGCATCAGTCCCGACGTGCACGAGCTCACCGCCACGACGTGGGCCACCCGCAACCGGTCGGCCATGCGCTCCTCGAGCTCGCGCACCAGGGCGCCGTTGGTGATCTGCCCGCTCTCGTAGGACGGCGCGAGGCGTCGGGTCACCGATTCGAGCGAGGGCCGGGCCGGCCGGGCGAAGGGCAGCGCAGTCCGCTCGCGGGCGCTGCCGGGCTCCGACAGGAGGGCGAGCCGGCGCCCGGAGGATCCGTTGGACCCCTGCGCCCCATTGCCATGCACGCCGGCACCGGCGCGCTCCGGGACGTCGACGTCCCCGCCGAGCTCGACGCCATGCGCGCGCCCGGGGTCCGCGCCCGGCGATGAAGGCAGCTGGTCCAAGCGGCAGTCGACGCCGCACCGCGCGAGCAGGTCGACGAGCGCGGCACGCACCGCGTCGTCGTCACGGCACGAGCGCTCCAGCTCGTCCATGGACCGCACCAGCCGGCCCCACTCGAGGGTCAGCTTGGGCCGGAGCACGGAGATCGACGGGTGGGCGGCGGGCTCGTGCTCCTCGGCCTCGTCGTGCAGCCGCTCGTGCAGCCGCTCGCCGGGCCGCGGCCCGGTGATCTCGATCGCGATGTCGTCGTCCGGGCGCAGGCCGGCCAGCCGGATCATCTGGCGGGCCAACCCCAGGATCGACGTCGGCTCGCCCATGTCGAGCAGGAAGATGCGCCCGCCGTCCGCCATCGCCCCGGCCTGGAGCACCAGGCTGACCGCCTCGGGGATGCTCATGAAGTAGCGGGTCATCGCCTCGCTGGTCACGGTGACCGGGCCACCGGCGAGGATCTGGCGGAAGAACGTCGGAACCACGCTGCCGCGGCTGCCGAGCACGTTGCCGAACCGAACCGCCGCGTACGGCAGGTTGTGGTGCCGGCCGACGCCGACCACCACGTGCTCGGCGGCCCGCTTGGTGGCCCCCATCACCGACGTGGGGCAGGCGGCCTTGTCGGTGGACAGGTGCACGAAGCGCTGGCAGCCGTTCTCGGCGGCCGTGTTGGCCAGCCACCACGTGCTGAGGACATTGGTGGTGGCGGCCTGCGCCGGGTAGCGCTCGAGGATCGGCACGTGCTTGTTGGCCGCGGCGTGGAACACCACGTCGGGCCGGGCCTCCTCGAGCAGGGCGACCATCCGGTCCCGGTCGCACAGGTCGAGCAGGACGGTCTCCGCCGGCGACGCCAGGTCTCCGGTGGCGACGTCGTGGAGCAGGGTCTCGTCGCGGTCGAGGAGCATCAGCCGGCCGGGCCGGTAGCGGGCCACCTGGCGGGAGATCTCGCTGCCGATCGAGCCGCCGGCGCCCGTCACGAGCACGGTGGCGCCCCGCAGGTAGTCGCCGATGCCGGCGGTGTCGACCGGCGCCGGCTGCCGGCCCACGAGGTCGCTGAGATCGATGTCGCGGACGTTCTGGAGCATCCCCGAGGCCGTCGAGGCCGCGGGCCGGAGCACCTTCACCTGCGCCCGGGTGCGCAGCGCCCGGTCGACGATCGGCTTGACCTGCTCCCGCTCCGCATTCGGCAGGGCGATGAAGATGCGCTCGATGCCGTGCCGCCGGCAGAGGTCGTCGAGCTGGTCGGTGCCGCCGAGCACCGCGATGCCGCGCAGCGACCGGCGGTGCAGCGAGGGGTCGTCGTCCACGAACCCGGCGACGTGGACGTCGCGCCCCGCGTCGGTGTGCGACAGCTCGTACGCCAGGGCGGCCCCGGCGCTGCCGGCTCCCACGATCAACGCCTGCACCGGCTTCGACGCCCGGGTCCGCTGCCGCTCGAGCGCGAACAGCCGTGACTGGAAGCGCACGCCGCCGCACCCGACCAGGATCAGCAGGGCGGCCACCGGCGGCGCGGTGAGGACGGGCAGCGCGAGAGTGGTGGCCGCGTCGACCGCCCACAGCCACACGAAGCCGATCACCATCCCGGTCACGACGGCGACCATGACCCGGACGGCTTCGTCGATCGAGGCGTAACGCCACACCGGCCCGTACAGGCCGACGGCCCGGTGCACGATGAGCTGCAGGCAGATCGGCGCCACCACGACGAGCGCGGACCGGTCGACCACCCCATCGGGGATGGCGGCCTCGAAGCCGGCGGCGAGCGCGAGCAACCAGGCGCCCGCGATGACCCCGAGGTCGATCAGGACCAGGCTCAGGTTCTCCCGCCGCCGCGCCCAGCGGTACACCGTTGTCGGCAAGACGTGATCGACCACCCCGACACGGCTCGCAACGGCACCGTCACGCACATTGCCCCCCAGTTGTTTCACCTGACCCCCAGCGATCGGCGATCCCGATCCCGTGGGTGTTGCCCTCAGCACCCTCTGGCATTACCCACCGGTAACTGTCCGGCAGCCCGATCCTAACGGCTTGCGAAACCCTGTGCAGAAAAATCTGAGAGGGCGTCAGACATCGGCGCTGACATCGGCGTCAACGCTCGCCGACGGCAGCGCTGAGCCGTTCAGCGTAGACCGCGGCCGCGCCCTGGGCCGAGAACCGGTCGGTGCGCGCCCGGGACTCGCGGCTCATGGCCAGACGGGTCTCGCCGTCGGCGAGCAGCCCTGCCACCGCGTCGGCCATGGCCGCGGGCTCGAACCCGTCGAGCACTACTCCGGTGACCCCGTGCTCCACCACCTCGGAAACGCCCCCGACCGGAACCGAGACCATCGGGCACCCTGCCATCAGCGCCTCGATGGCCACACCGGGGATGCCCTCCGCCTCGCTGGTCAGCAAGGCCAGATCCACGCCCCCGAGGACCCCCTCGATGTCGTCGCGCGGCCCGAGGAAGGTCACCGCCCCGTCCAGCCCGAGCCCCCGGGCCCGGGCCTCGAGATCGGCCCGCAGGGGGCCCGCTCCCGCCACGACGAGGTGGGCGGCGCAGCCCTGCGACGACAGCCGGGCCATGACCTCCAGCGCGCGCTCGGGTCGCTTCTGGCGGACCAGGTGCCCGACGAACCCGATCAGGGGCGTCGCCCCGGACACCCCGACCTCGGCGCGGAGACGGCGTCCCGCCCGGTCCCGGTCGACGCCGCGGAAGCGTCCGGGGTCCCGGAAGTTCGGGATGACCCACACCGGCCCCTGGTAGCCGAGACGGCGGACCTCGTCATCCTGGTCGGGGGTGAGCACGACGACCGCGTCGCACCGCCGGGCGACAGTCGCCCACCAGCGGCGCCGGCCCGGTCCCCACACCTTGTCCGGGAACCCGAGGATCCGCTGCCAGACGAGCGCGGGCCCGCCGAACGGGGACGCGAGCGCGGCCACCTGCGCCGCCCACCCGCCGTGCGCCACCACGACATCCACCGGGGCGGCGGCGAGCAGGCGTCGCAGCCGCCACGCGCCGGCGACCAGGTCGGGCGGTCCCTGTCCCGACGACGCCCTGAGCGGCACCAGGCTGGGCTCCCGGCGACCGTCGAAGGCCGGGCCGAGCGCGACGACGCGGTTCCGGTGCCCGAGGCGATCGAGCTCGTCGGCCAGCTCCAGCGCCACGAGCTCCGCGCCGCGGCGCTGGCTCTGTGAGACGACGTGCAGGACGCGGACGGGTTTCGCCGGGACGGGCGGACGAGCCGTTCGAGCGGTGACGTCGGAGGCCACGGTGGCCGAGACCGTATCCGCCGCACACCGGCCCGAGCGAAATGATCGGCGCCGGACCGCACCGGCTAGCCTCGCACCGTGGCTGGGGCCGGGTTCGCTGGAGCCGTGTTCGTGGTGCCGGGATCCGGGACACCGGAACAGGGTCCCGTTGCCGCGCTGCTCAGCACGGCCGGCTGGGCCGCCGCCGGCGAGCGCGTGGTCGGACGGTCGTGGGTGGTCACCCCGGACGGCGTGCTCACGGCAGACGCTGCCAGGCGGCGAGGCTCCAGCCCGGCCCTTCGCAGTCCTGCGGGACGAAGCGTGCGACGGCGACTCCCGGCGGTGGCCAAGACGGCCGCCAGGGACGTGCTCCAGTGGCGGACGAGCCGGGGATACGCCGTCGACCCGCGGGGCCCGTGGTCGGGCTCCGACATCGCGTTCGTGTGGCAGCGCCACGATCTGTTCCACACGGCGGGGCTGGAGCTGGCGCGGCACCTCGGCGTCCCCTCCGTGCTGTTCGTGCCCGCGGCCAAGGTCTGGGAGGCGGAGCAGTGGGGCACCCGACGTCCGGGCTGGGGTCGGTGGCTCGAGCGCCACGGCGAGCGCCCGGCGCTGCTGGGCGCCGATCTCGTCGCCTGTGGGACCCAGCCGGTGGTCGACCAGGCCCTCCGCATGGGGGTCCCGGACGACCGGGTGCTGCTCACCCCGACGGGCGTGGACCTGGACGTGTTCGGCGAGCCGCCCGACCCCGCGCCGCTCCGGCGGCGCCTCGACCTCGGGGGACGTTTCGTGGTCGGCTGGATCGGCAGCTTCCGGCGGTTCCACGCCGTCGAGCAGCTCGTCGAGGCCGCCTCGACCGTGCCCGACGCCGCGCTGCTGCTCGTCGGCCACGGGCCCGAACGGGCCCGGATCGAGCAGCTCGCTCGGGAGCGCGGCGTTCGGGCCGTCTTCCCGGGCACGGTGCCGTACGATGACCTCCCCGCCTACCTCGCCGCCATGGACGTCGCCGTCGTGCTGGCCCCGCGGGGCCAGCCGTTCCACTACTCGCCGCTCAAGCTGGCCGAGTACCTGGCCGCCGGGCTGCCGGTGGTGGCACCGGCCGTCGGCCAGCTGGCCGAACGGCTCACCGGCGGGGTCGATGCGCTCCTCGTGCCGCCTCACGACCTGGACGCCCTCGGCGCCGCGCTGGGGAGGCTGCGGGACGACCCCGAGGAGCGCGCCCGGCTCGGCAAGGCCGCCCGGGCCGCCGCGGAGGCCGAATGGTCGTGGGACCACCAGGTGCGGCGCGTGATCGACGCGGTGGCGGACGTGCCGCCCCGCACCTGATGGACGCCGGCCGCGGCGCCGGCGTGAGCCCGGGCCTCCGGGAGCTACCAATGCTCAGCGTCGTGGTGGTGGCCTACGACATGGCGCGCGAGCTTCCTCGCACCCTGCGATCGCTGAGCCCCGGTCTGCAGCACGGGCTCGCCGCCGACGACTACGAGGTCATCGTGGTCGACAACGGCTCCCCCCGGCCCGTGGACCCGGCGCTGGTCGCGGGGTTCGAGGGCCGGCTCCGCGTGGAGCGGATCGACCCGGCACCGCCGTCGCCGGCCCGGGCCGCCAACCACGGCCTCGGCCTGGCGGGCGGTGACCTGGTGGGGCTCATCGTCGACGGCGCCCGGCTGGCGTCGCCGGGGCTGCTGGGCGAGGCACGCCGCGCCGCCTCCCTCGCGTCCCGGCCCCTGATCACGGCCCCGGCGTTCCACCTCGGTCCGGTCCGCCACATGGAGGCCGCCCAGGCCTCCTACGACCAGGCGGCCGAGGACCGGCTGCTGGCCGCCACGCCGTGGGAGGCCGACGGCTACCGGCTCTTCGAGGTCAGCACCCCCGCAGGCTCGTGGGGCCGGGGGCTGTTCGGGCCGGCCGGCGAGAGCAGCAGCCTGTTCTGCCCGCGCCCGATGTGGGACGAGCTCGGCGGTCTCGACGAGCGCTTCGCGCTGCCCGGCGGCGGGCTCGTGAACCACGACCTCTACCGCCGGGCCTGCGCGCTGGACGACATCGAGCTGATCGTGTTGCTGGGCGAAGGGACGTTCCACCAGTACCACGGAGGTGCGGCCACCACGCGCCGCTACTCGTGGGACGAGATGGCCGCCGAGTACCAGGCGATCACCGGTGCCGCGCACCGCCCGCCCGAGAAGACCCCCCTCTACGTCGGGCGGGTCCGCCCGGCCCTCCTCCCCCTCGTCGAACGCTCGGCCCGCCAGGCCATCAACCGACTCGCCTCCCCTGGGACCTGACGGACGGCGCCAGCTACCATCGTCCACCTCACGGGGAAGGACTGGAGGGAGCAATGAGACGCGTGGGTCTGCTCGCGCTGTGTGTCGCCGCGGCCCTCGCCGCATCGGCATGCGGCGGCGATGACGGCGGCGGCGGCTCTGCGGGCTCGGCCGACGACACCGCGCCCCGAGGTCTCGCCACGATCCACACGGTGGACGCGCTGGAGCCCCTGGTCCAGGGACTCGCCGACGCCTACAACGCGACTTCGGACGCACCGGTCAGCGTCAAAGTGGAGGCCCCGGAGCAGGCGATCCAGGCCGTCACCACGGGCAACGCCGGCATCCTCCCCGCGGCCTGGATGACGACGCTCGAGGCCGAGAGCACCGCCATCGGGAGGAACCTGGCGGTCATCGCCGTACCCACCGGCAACCCGTCGCAGGTGAGCGGTCTCGATGCGTTCGCCGACGACTCGGGCCTGGACACGGCCGTCTGCGGTCCCGACAGCCCGTACGGCAACCTCGCGGCCGACATCCTGATGCGGGCCGCCGTGCAGCTCGACCCCGCCCAGGTGGGGACAGACTGCGGGGCGGACGCCGTCGCCCGGGTGGCCGGTGGTGAGTTGGACGCTGCGCTCACGTTCCGCGCCTTCGTCCCGATCCCGCCGGAAGTCGAGCTGGTCGACGTCCCCGAAGCCCAGAACATCGTGCTCGACATCCGCTACTCGCCGGCCTCGGGCACCCCGACCAGCGGCTCGTTCGAGGAGTTCCTCACGTCCGACGCGGCCGCGCAGGTCCTCTCGGAGTCGGGTTTCCTGCCGTGACCGGCAGCGTGCCGATCGCCATCACCGGGATGCACCGATCGGGCACGTCCATGATCACCCGTGCGCTGCACGACTCCGGGTTGCAGCTGGTCGGGACCAGCGCCGAGGAGCTGATCGAGGCGGCCGACGACAACCCCGAGGGCTTCTGGGAGAACAAGGCGATCCGGGACTGCAACGACGAGCTGCTGGAGGCGGCCGGAGGGGCCTGGGACAACCCGCCCGTCCTGCCGCCGGCCGCGGTGGACGATCCCCGCGTGGCGCATGTGGCCGACGCGGCCACGGCCGCCCTGGCCACGCTGCGCCAGCACGACCACTGGGGCTTCAAGGATCCGAGGACCTGCCTCACCGCCGGCTACTGGCGCGACCTCGAGCCCGAGCTGCGCTTCGTGATCTGCGTGCGCCACCCGATCGAGGTCGCCTTGTCGCTCAGGCGCCGCAACCAGAGCTCCTACTCCCTGGGCCTCTCCCTGTGGGAGCGCTACTACGCCACGGTGCTCGACCAGGTGCCGCCGGACCGGCGTGTCGTCAGCCACTACGACACCTTCTTCGTCGACCCCGAGGCCGAGATGGCCCGGCTGTGCGCCTTCGCCGGGCTCGAACCGGCGGCGCCCCGCGTGCTGCCGGACCTGCGACACCACTCGACCGGCATCGACCTCGGCGACGCCGGGGTGAGCGAGGGCCTCCTGGCGCTCTACGCCGAGCTGTGCCACGGGGCCGGGACCGCGCCGCCGCGACCTGCCGCCCGGGACGAGGGGCGGGTGCGCCGCCTCGTGCTCGACGGCGCGGTGGCGCAGCGCTACGCCGACCAGCGCCAGGCGGCCATCGAGCGTCTGGAGGAGCGGGAGGGCGAGCTCCGCACCGCCCACGCCCAGGCCCAGCAGGCCAACCGCGACCGGGTGCGCGACCTCGAGGCCAAGCTCGCGGCCAATGCGGCGACCAACCGCGACACCGTGCGTGAGCTCGCGGCGCTTCGGACGTCCGTGGCCCGCATCGACGAGCGCACCCGCCGGGTGGAGGCGCGGTCGTTCGCCGGGGTCGTAGGGCGTGCGGCCCGGGCGGCCGCCCGGCGACTCCCGCCGTCCGCCCGGCAGTCGTTGCAGCGGGGACGGCGCCTGGCGCAGCGGGCTGCGGCGGATCCCTCCCCCACCGCCAAGGCCGTCGCCCGGCGGACCGCCCAGGAGGCCCGAGCCCAGGTGGCCAAGCTGCCTCCGCCCGCCCAGCAGGTGCTGCGGCGCGGCGAGGCGGGCTATCGCCGAGCTGTGGCGGACCCCGCCCCTGCGGCCCGGGCCGTGGCCCGCCGCCTGCCCGAACCGGCCCAGCGCGCCGCCCGCCGCGCCTGGCGGGCGAGCGCGCCGCTCCGGCTCCGGGTGCGCTCCCGCGGCGCGTCCGAGCCGGTGGCGAAGGCTCCGCCCACCCCCAAGGGCCCCGACCCCCGGCTGTGGCGAGCCGCCTACGTGGACATGGTCGGCGCCGCCTGGACCGGGCACGACCGGTGGCTGGCCGTCGCCCCTGGCAGCCCGGCCGATGTGCGCGACGCCCGCTCGCCCCAGGCCACCCCGTTCCCCGACACGCGGGGCTCGCGGCCGTTCGCCGACGACCTGTCGCACATCGCCCATCTGGAGGCCCAGCGCTACGCCGGGCATCGGTACCTGGTGCTGCCCGAGGGGTCGCGCCGGTGGCTCCGCCGGCAGGCCGAGCTCCGCGACCACGTCGTGCGCAACCACCACACGATCGCCGACCAGCCCGGCGCCGGGGCGGTCTTCGACCTGTGCGGCCGGCCGGACGGAACGGTCCGGTCGCTGCGGGCCGCCATCGACGAGCTGTCCGCCGGCACCGCCGAGCCCCCGTCGGTGCTCGACTGCACCGGGCTGGACCTGCGCCTCGAGTTGCCCGACCTCCCGGTGTTCACGCCGCCGCCCGGCGATCGCCTCCACTACCTCGACCGCAGCGTGGACGTAGTGGTGGTCCAGGAGGACGGGCTCCCCCCCGTCGACCGGGCCGGCGCCGCCCGCGTGGCGGACCGGGGCGTCGTCGTGGTGGCGCCGGGCGGCACGGGCGCCGTCGTCCGCTCGGTCGAGCGGGTGGCCGCCGCCGCCGAGCCGGCGCGACCGGGGGTGCTGGTGTGGGCCGCCCCGGCCGCGGACGCCCGCTGGGAGCCCGCGGTCGCGGAGCGCGTCGAGCAGGCCGGTGCCGATCTGCTGGTCGCTCCCGTCGGGCTCGACGCCCGGGCCGAGGTCGACGGCTACGACGTGATCCTGGCCCTGGAGCCCCACGTGCTCCCGATGCCCGGCTCCATCCGGGCCGCGGCCGCCGCGGTCGCGGACGATCCCGCCTCGGCGGTGGCGGGGAAGGTCCTGCGCCCCGACGGCCACCTGGAGGCGGCGGGCGGGTCGGTGTTCTTCGACCGGTCGGTCGCGCTCATCGCGGGCGGGTCGTCGCAGGTGCGGGCGCCGTGGCACGACTACATGCGCCCGGTGTGCTGGGCGCCGGGGCTCGTGGCGGCGGCCGCCCCGCTGTGGGCCGCGGTGCCCGGTCCCGCCGGGTGCGAGGGCCGCGCCTACCTGCGCGAGTGGTGCGCCGCGGTGTGGCAGCAGGGCGGCGCGGTCGTCTACCACCCCGACGTTGCGGCCGTGCGCGTCGCCGGCGACGGCGGCGAGCCGTCCATCCCGCTCGAGTCCTCGGCGTGGCAGCGGGTGCTCGACCTGCGTCCGGCCCGACCGGCCGAGCTCGGCGACGGCGCCTGGCGCCGCCTCCTGGCCCGTGACGACGTGGAGGCCTGCCGCGGATGAGGCGGCACGCGCTGGTCACCCACATCCGGATGCCCACGGTCGACCGCGACGCCGGGTCGCTGTTCGTCGACTACACCATCCGGTTCCTGCTCGACGCCGGCTGGCGTGTGACCTTCCTCGCCGGCCAGGAGCCCGAGGCGGTCGAGCGGCGCCATGCCGACCGCCTGCGCCGCCACGGGGTCGCCACCTATGCCGGCTACGACTGGGCCGAGCCGATCCTGCGCTCGGTCGACATCGACCTCGCGCTGATCTCGTACTGGGAGCCGGCCTCGCGGCTGATCCCGATCGTCCGCCAGCACTCGCCCGCCACCCGGGTCCTGCTGAACGTCCACGACCTCGCCTTCCTGCGCGACGCCCGCCGCTCGTACTCGCGGCGCGATGCGCTCGACGGCGCGTATGGCGGCGCCGTAGCCCGGGAGCTGAACACCTACGCGCAGGCCGACGCGCTGATGACCGTGTCGGACAAAGAGCGCGACCTGCTCGACGACTTCGTGGGCCAGCGGGCGTACACGCTGCCGCTCGTGGAGGACGTGGCCCGGTCGCCGCACCCGGTCGACGCCCGCCGGGGGATGATGTTCGTCGGCAACTTCCGCCACCTGCCCAACCGGGAGGCGGTCGAGCACCTGTGCAACGACGTGCTGCCGCTCGTGGACCGCTCGCTGCTGGAGCGCCACCCGCTCACCGTGCTCGGCAACTGGCTGGACCGGATCCAGCTGGACGTCGATCCGGGCAACCCCGCCGTCAACCTGGTGGGGTGGGTGCCCTCGGTCCGGCCCTACCTGGAGCGTGCGCGGCTCTCCGTCGTCCCCCTCCGCTACGGCGCCGGCGTCAAGGGCAAGGTCATCCAGTCGATGATGGCCTACACGCCGGTCGTCACCACCCCGATCGGGGCCGAGGGCCTCGACCTGGTCCAGGGCGAGACCGCGCTGATCGGATGGGACGCCGCCGACCTGGCGGCGGGCATCACCCGCATGCTCACCGACGATGCCCTGTGGGAGCGCGTGGCCCGCCAGGGGGCCGAGCACGTCGACGCCCGGCACCGGCCCGGCGTCCTGGGTCCCCGCTTCCTCGAGATCGTCGACGCCGTCATGGCCGGTTCGGCTCGGGGCGGTGGGTCGAACGGCGGCCACCCGGCGACGCCCGAGGAAGTGCTGGTCGAACGGATCCGGACGATCGCGGCGCCGGGCGACGTCGTGCTGGTGCCGGTGAACGGCGACCGGGCCGTGCCCGACCTCACGCCGCAGCGGGCGTGGCCGTTCCCCCAGGCGCGCGACGGCTCGCCCGGCGGCGATCCGGCCGACGGTGCCGCCGCCGTCACCCATCTGGAGGCCCAGCGGCGGCGGGGCGCCCGGTGGTTCGCGCTGCCGAGCTCGGCGTCGAGCTGGCGCGACCGCTACCCGGAGCTGCTGGACCACCTCGAGGCGCGCCACCGGCGGCTGCACCATGACGAGCACCTCGCGCTGTACGAGCTCGAGGGCCGCGACCCGCACGAGGCCGCGGCGGTGCCGTCCGCCCACGTGCACGTGCTGGGCACCTACGCAGCCGGACGGACCGGCCCGCCTCCCACCCTGCTGGCGGCGCTGGAGGGCTCCGGGGGGCTCACCGTCACCGGGGCGTGGCGGTCGAGCGCGGAGCCGGCCTGGGCGATCCCCGCCGACGCACCGGACGCGGACTACGTCGTGCTGGTCGACGACCGGGCCGTGCTGCCCGGGCGGTTCCTGGCCGACCTGGTCGCCGCCCACGAGATGCTGCAGGTCGACCGCGTGCAGCCCGCCCACCACGGCGGCCCGGCCGCCGGCCCTCCGGTGACCGAGCGGCACAAGGGCGTGGTGGCGCGGGAGGTGGCCGCGGTCACGCCGCTGCCCGTGCTCTCGGTGCGGAAGGGTGCGGAACCGGCGGGCCCGGTCGCCCTGTCCGACGAGGTGACGATCGGGCTGCGGGCGCCGCTGCCCCCGGCGCCGGCGGGCGAGGCCGCGGACGTCCACCGGGTCTGGGTCCGCGACGACCGGGGCGGCGTTACGGCCGTCGACCGGCCGCCGCCGGAGGGATCGCCTCGCATCAGCGTCCTGATCGCCACGCACGAGCGGCCCGAGCTGCTGCGGGCGTGCCTGGCGTCGTTCGCCGAGCAGACCCTCGACCCGGCGGACTTCGAGGTCGTCGTGGTCGACGACGGCTCCCGCGATCCCGTGCTGCCCGTGGTCGTGGACGAGCTGGCGGGCCGCCTCCGGATCGTCGGGGTCGGCATCCGCCACGCGGGCCGGTCCGCGGCCAAGAACCTGGCCGTCATGCTGGCCCGGGCGCCCGTCGTGCTGTTCTTCGACGACGACGACCGGGCCGCGCCTGACTACCTGGAGCGCCACCTGGCGGGCCACGACGCCCAGCCCGGCGAGGCGGTCGCCGTGCTCGGCCACACCGACTGGGCGCCGGAGCTCACCCGCAGCCTGGTCATGCATTACATCACCGACGTCGACCGGATGATGTTCGCCTACGAGCGGCTGGGCGACGGCCAGGTGCTCGACTGGCGCGGGTTCTGGGAGGGCCGGGTGTCGTGCAAGCGGGCCCTGCTGCTGCGCCACGGGCTCCATGACCAGCGGCTCGGCTACTCCATCGACGTCGAGCTGGCCTGGCGGCTCCGGGGCACCGGCCTGCGGGTCGTGTACGACGCCTCGGCGGTGAGCCTCATGGCCCGCCCGATCGGCGTCGACGACTTCGGGGCGCGGTCGGAGGCGAAGGGCCGGGCCCACGCCACCGTGGCGGCCCTCCACCCCGGCTCCGACATCGCGTCCCGCCTCGTCCCCGCCGGAAGCGCCGCGCAGTGGCGCACGAAGGGCCAGGCGGTCGAGCCGCTCCGGCGGCGCATCGCCGTGCTGGAGGCGGCGGCCGAGGCCGGGGCGGCCCGGGACGAGCTCCACGCCGCCTACCGCGAGCTGTTCCGCCTCCTGCACGCCAAGGGGGTCGCCGCCGTCGCCGAGCCGGATGCGCAGGCGGGCACTGACTTCGCCGGTTCGGGCGCCCTGCCCCCCACGCCCGCGCCGAGCGGCGGTCCCGGCCCCGAGCTCGTCCACGACGGATCGCCCGCGGGCGCCGGCGGGCAGCCCCGGCTCAGCGTCGTCATCCCGGTGTGGAGCCGCACGCCCGAGCTGGCGGACATGGCCCGCCGGACCATCGAGCGGGTGTGGGAGGTCTCCCGCATCCCGACCGAGGTGGTGGTGGTCGACAACGGGTCCCCGGTCGAGGTCCCGCTCGCGGCCCGGGTCCACCGCTACCCCGAGAACCGGGGGGTGTCGGTGGGGTGGAACACCGGGATCGGCCTGTCGACGGCCCCGGTGATCGCCGTCCTGAACAGCGACTGCCTGGTCGAGCCCGGCTGGGACGAGGCGTTGGTGGCCGCCGCGACCGACGGCCGGCGCATCGCGTTCCCCTACACCGACCACTGCGACGGCCAGGGCTTCACCCGGCCCGACCAGGCCGGCACGGCGGGCTGGTGCTTCGCCCTGAGCCGCGCCCTGTTCGACGAGGTCGGGCCGTTCGACGAGTGGTTCAGCCCGGCCTACTGCGAGGACACCGACTACTGGCACCGCGC
>DASRJN010000293.1:0-3282 GCA_035649455.1 Acidimicrobiales bacterium | reverse complement strand
CTATGCGGTGGTCGGCCAGCGCCTGCGCAGTGAGCTCGTGCTGGAGGCAGCCGAGGCCGCCGGCCCCGAGCCCAGCCTCGACCCGGCCACCCTGCCACCCGGCTTCGACGTGATCGCGCGGGGACCGGCCAGCTCCACCCTCGGGTTCCCCTCGCAGCCGAGCTTTCTGGCGCCGGACGCTCTGGTGGCGTACTACGGCCCGGCGGGGGCCGGGGACCCGGAGCGATTCATAAGGATCGTCGAGCGACCCGGCGACGCCGTGGACGTCGACCTCGCCCGGCTGTGGGCAGCCGAGTCCCGGACGGGCGAGGTGCGGGGCCGGCATGCGGTCATCGGCTCGACGCAGACGCCCGGGTTCTCGTTCGAGCGTTACGTCCAGTGGCGTGAGCCGTCCGGCCTGCTCATGACCGCTGTCGGCCGAGGCGTGTCCGAGGACGAGCTGCTGCGACTGGTGGCCGAGCTGGGCCTGGCCGGGGACGGCGAGATCGAGGGCTTGCTGGCCGAGCACGGTATCCAGAGCCAGAACGCGGTAACGGAGGGCGACGACTCGGCCACCGAATCGATCCCGGCGGAGTCCATCGTCTCGACCGACGCGGCCACCGGCGACCGGGCGGGCACCAACTGGACGCTCACCGCCACCTCCGCCGAGGGCGGCGACGTGGGCTTGGAGCTGCACATCGGGGGCGAGGTCGAGTCCCTCACCTGGGATGCGGTGGACGGGCCGGGCGACATGCGCCTGAGCCCGCATGTGGTGTACGGGCAGACCGAGCGGGCGGTGTTCGCGGCGAGCGACGGTCTGGTCGCCCGGGCCACGATCGAGCACCTCGGGATGGTGAGCCCCACGGAGATGGCGATGTACCCCGTGGCGCTCGACGGTCAGGCGTTCACCGCGTTCATCGGCTTCGTGCCGGTCGAGGACGACACCGTCATCACCGTGACCTCCTACGACGCCGCCGGCGGGGAGCTGGAGCGCGCCGAGATCGGCCCGCGAGGGCAGATCCAGCCGCGCCCTTAGCCCAGGGACTTGAGGGCGAGCATGAGCTCCTCGTTGAGGTTGGCCGGGACCTCGTAGCCCTCCTCGTCCTGGATCTCGTCGAAGCGGTCCCTCACGGTCTCGGCCGTGAGGGCCGTGTCGGTGATGCCAGCGGTCACGCCGATGAACACCCGGGCCACGCGGCCGCCGCCGACCGAGTAGACCTCGCCCGAGACCGGGCAGGTCTCGTGGGCCAGGAACGCCACCACGGGCGTCACCATCTCGGGCAGGAGCTTGTCGGCCACCGGGCCGAGGATGTCCTCGGTCATGCGGGTCTTGGCCACGGGAGCGATGGCGTTGGCCTTGATGTTGGACTTGGCGCCCTCGACGGCCAGCACCCGGGTCAGGCCGACCAGGCCCATCTTGGCCGCGCCGTAGTTGGTCTGGCCGAAGTTGCCGAACACGCCCGCGCCGGACGAGGTGTTGACGATGCGGCCGTAGCCCTGCTCGCGCATCGTCTCCCAGGCCGGCTGGGTGACGTTGAAGGCGCCCCGCAGGTGCACGTCCAGCACCGGGTTCACCTTGTCGGCGTCCATGTTCTTGAACGAGGCGTCGCGCAGGATGCCGGCGTTGTTGACGATGATGTCGACCCGGCCCCAGGTGTCGAGGGCGGTCTGGACGATGGCCCGCCCGCCCTCGGGGGTGGCCACCGAGTCGTAGTTGGCCACGGCCTCGCCGCCCGCGGCCGCGATCTCGTCCACCACGGCCTGTGCCGCGGTCGTGCCGCTGCCGGTGCCGTCGACGGAACCGCCCAGGTCGTTCACCACCACCAGAGCACCACGGCGGGCGAGGTCGAGCGCGTGTGCACGGCCCAGGCCGCCGCCCGCGCCGGTGATGATCGCAACCTTGCCGTCGAAGCCCAGATCAGCCATGCCGCGCAGGTTAGAGGCGGGCTCGCTGGGCCTCCGAATCGCTAGAAGCGTCGGTGGGACCGGGCGTCGAGCCACGATCCCAGGGCGAGGACCAGGTAGACGACCGACACGGTGGCCGCCACCCACCCGAAGCCCACGGACACCGGGATCAGGGCGGCGCTCACCAGTGCGGCGACGAGGAAGAAGGCGGCGCGCCGGTCCATCAGGCCCTCATGACAGCAGGTCGACGGCCTGCATCGTGAGCCAGGCGACGGCGAAAGCGCCCGGGATGGTCAGGACCCAGGCCCACACCACCCGCCCGGCCACGCCCCAGCGCACGGCCGAGAGCCGCCGGGCGGCGCCGACGCCCACGATGCCGCCGGTGATGGTGTGGGTGGTGGAAACGGGGATGCCGCCGATCGAGGTGGCGAACAGCGTGATGGCCGCGCCCGATTCGGCGGCGACGCCCCCGACCGGCTGGAGCCGGGTGATCTTCGAGCCCATCGTCTTGACGATGCGCCAGCCGCCGGTGAGCGTCCCGAGGGCGATGGCCGTGTGCGCGCACAGCACGACCCACAGCGGAGTGCTGGAGCCGGGAGCGAGGTGTCCGCTGGCGATGAGCAGGGCGAGGATGACGCCCATGGTCTTCTGGGCGTCGTTGGCCCCGTGCCCCAGGCTGAAGGCGGCCGCCGACACCAGCTGGCCCCGCCGGAAGCCCCGGTTGAGGCGCTCGATGTTCCGGTTGCGGTGGAACACCCAGTAGATCGCGAGCGTGATGAGCATGCCCACGGCCAGGCCGATCAGCGGCGAGAGCACGATGAACACGCCGATCTTGCGCAGGCCCTCGGTGATGAGGACGCCGAAGCCGGCCTTGGCCACCGCCGCCCCGGCGATGCCGCCCACCAGGGCGTGCGACGAGCTGGTCGGGAGGCCCAGCCAGAACGTGATCAGGTCCCAGGCGATGGCCCCGATCAGGCCCGCGAAGACCACCCCGATCGACAGCACGCTCTGCACCACGACGTCGTTGGCGATGGTCGACGCCACCGCGGTCCCGAACACCAGGAAGGCCACGAAGTTGAAGAACGCGGCCCACACCACCGCGATCCGGGGCGTGAGCACGCGGGTGGACACGACGGTGGCGATCGAGTTGGCGGCGTCGTGGAAGCCGTTGACGTAGTCGAAGCTGAGCGCGACAGCGATCACGAAGATGACTGCGAAGTCCATGGGGGAGAAGTGGTCGGGGAGAGGTGGGCAGTAGGCGTCAGGCGTGCTTCAGCACGATCGACTCGACGACGTCGGAGATGTCCTCCATGGTGTTGAGGGCCGCCTCCATCGACTCGATGACGTCCTTCCACCGGATGACCTCGAGCGCCTCGAACTCGCCGCCGAACAGCCGGG
>DASRJN010000292.1:0-6374 GCA_035649455.1 Acidimicrobiales bacterium | reverse complement strand
TGGACGACCCCGAGCGCCGGGCCGCGATGGGCGAGGCCGCCCGGCGGCGGGCGGAGGGCGACTTCTCCTACGACGTGCTCGCCGCCCGCCTGGCGGAGGCGCTGGCACCGTGGTGAACGGCAACGGGGACGGGGACGGGCGCACGGTGCAGCCCGGGCCGTCGGGCGACGAGCCGGCCGAGGCCGTCGCCACCGGGGCGGAGACAAGCGCGGGCGACAGCGCGGGTGAGCGGATCCTGCGGTTCGACGTGTATGCGACCATCGCCTTCGCGGTCGTGTCGTTGCTCGAGGCCGCGGTCCCGGAGCCGGTGGTGGTGCTGTCCCTCCCGCTCGACCTGGTGCTCTTCGTCGTGGGTTGTGCGGCGTTCATGTGGGCCTACGCCGTGGCCATCGGCCGCAGCCGCTACGAGGAGCTGACCATGGGCGGCGTGTTCTACCCCGGGACCGACGTGGCGCCGGCGCGGGCCGTGCGGGTGCTGCGCCTGTGCCTCCTCGCCCAGGTCGTCGTCGCCATCGCCGCGGCGGCCGTGCGGCCGTTCACGCCCGCCGCCTTCGCGGTGCTGGTGCCCATGCTGGGCCTGGGGCTGATGGCGCTCTACGGGGCGCGCCATGGGCGCTTCCCCGCCAAGGAGGACCCGGCCGACCGGCCGGACGAGGCGTGAGCGCCGGGGCAGTAACGTTCCCGCGATGGCTGACCAGACGACGCAACACATGGTCGTCGGCGCGTCCCCGCAGCGCACTTGGGAGGTGCTCACCGACTTCGAGGGCTACCCGGCCTGGGCGCATGACCTGAAGTCGGCCGAGGTCGTCGCCCGGGACGACGACGGCCGCGCCCGGGACGTCGCCTTCCGGGCCGCAGCCATGGGCCGCAGCACCAGCTACACGCTGCGCTACGACTACAGCCAGGCGCCCGACGTCCTGGCCTGGAAGCTGCTCAGGGGCGACATCACCCGCAAGCTCGACGGGTCCTACGAGCTCGCCTCCGTGGACGGCGATCCGGACCGCACCGCCGTCACCTACCACCTGGAGGTCGACCTGCTCGTGCCCCTGCCCGGCTTCGTCAAGCGCCGCGCCGAGAGCCGGCTCCTCAGCACGGCCCTGCGCGGCCTGCGCTCGCACCTCGAGAGCTGATGCCGCCGGCTGGGGTACCGCCAGGCGGGGCGTCGCCGACCCGCGTCCTGCTGTTCACCGGCAAGGGCGGCGTCGGCAAGACCACCGCGGCGGCCGCCACCGCGCTGCGCTGCGCCGAGGCCGGGCTGCGCACCCTGGCGCTGTCGACCGATCCGGCCCACTCCCTGGGCGATGCATTCGACGTGCCGCTCGGTCCGCTGGTGGCGCCGGTGGCCGAGGCCGACGGCCTCTACGGCCAGCAGCTCGACGCCCAGGACCGCATGGAGGACGCCTGGGTGGAGATCCAGCACTACCTCCTCGAGGTGTTCCGCTGGGCGGGCGTCGACGGCCTGGAGGCCGAGGAGCTCTCCGTCCTGCCCGGGTTGGACGAGATCTTCGCCCTCTCCGACATCAAGCTGCACGCCACCACGGGCGAGTGGGACGTCGTGGTGGTGGACTGCGCGCCCACAGCCGAGACCATCCGCCTGCTGTCGCTGCCCGATGTGCTCAGCCGCTACATGGAGCGGATCTTCCCGGTCGGCCGGCGCGTGACCCGAGCGGTGTCTCCGCTCGTGGCGCGGGTGTCGAGCGTGCCGGTGGCCCGGGACGAGGTGTTCGCCGCGACCCAGCGGTTCTACGACCGGCTCGACGGGGTGCGCGCCATCCTCACGGACGGCCGCCGCACCAGCGTGCGCCTGGTGGTCAACCCCGAGCGCGTGGTGATCGCCGAGGCCCGCCGGACCCACACATACCTGTCGCTGTTCGGCTACCACGTCGACGCCGTGGTGGCGAACAAGCTGCTGCCCGAGGGCATCGAGGATCCGTGGTTCGCCCGCTGGAAGGCCGCCCACGCCGAGCACCTGGCCGCCATCGAGCGGGGCTTCGCTCCGGTGCCGGTGCTACGGGTCCCGCTGCAGCCGGCCGAGCCGGTGGGCATGGCCGCCTTGAGACACTTCGCCGACGCCTTGTACGACGACGAGGACCCGACCGCCCGCTTCGGCATCCGGGAACCGCTGGCGGTCCGCCGCCAGGGCGATCGCCTGCTGCTCGAGCTGAAGCTGCCCTTCACCGAACGCGACGACCTGGAGGTCGGGCGCACCGGCGAAGAGCTGCTCGTGCGGGTCGGGCCCTACCGGCGCTCACTGGTGCTGCCCGACGCCCTCCGTCGCCGGGTGATCGACGGCGCCGAGTTGCGGGAAGGAACCCTGACGGTGACCTTCGGAGACCGCGCCGCGGGCGACGTCCCCGTCGGCGCCACCGTTGCCCGGGCATGACTGGGGAGGACACGACCATGGACCAGGCCACGACCAGCCAGCCGCCTGCGGCACACGAACAGGCCGAGGGGTCCGACTTCGCGGACGGCGACGATCACGCGACGGCGACCGGCGACTCGTCCGCCGGGGCGGAACGGCGGGCCGGACGGGACTTCGCGGATGGCGAGGATCCGGCGTCGGGGGGCGGCGGGTGGTCCGCGGCGGCGGATCGGGCGGCCGCGCGGGCGCGGCGAGACCGCGGGTCGGGCGCCGGCCGCGCGGCAGGGACGAATGGCGCACGCGACAGCCGCCGAGGTGGCCGCGCCCGGGACGGCGAAGACCGGGGTGAGACCGGCCGCGATCCGGAGAGCGTGACGGACGGCCCGGATGGGCCGGAGGGCGGGAAGGACGTGCACGAGCGGGCGCGGCAGGGGGTCGAGCACCTGCAGGCTGCAGCGCGGGAGCTGATCGAGGCGGCGCGGGCGGCGCTGGACGTGGCCGAGGAGATGGTGAACGACCCCGACGCGCTGGCGTCGCTGGCGGGCCTGGTGGCCGGGCTCGGGGACATGGCGAAACGGGCGGCAGGCGGGGGTTGGCCGCCCTCCGCCCCCCGGGAGCCGGAGCCGCAAGATGAACGCCAGGCGAAGGTCGAACGTATCCGCGTCACCTGACGTTCGTCCCTGCGCAAGCCGCGGCTGGGTCGCCTAGCATCGCCTGCGTCAGCCCGACCGGCCCGGGCACCGGGTGGGCACCATCCAAGTCGATCATCGAGATCGCAACCAGGAGGCGCCGTGGCGGTAATCACCGAAGCCGCGATCAGGGAGCTGGCAGCGATAAAAGGGGACCGAGCCCCAATCACATCCTGTTATCTCGACGTCGACGGCCGCCGGGTGGCCCGCCACCAAGACCTGCAACGAGAAGTCGACATCCTGCTGCACAGCGCCCGTGCGCAGGCCGACGGGGAAGCGTCCGTCCAGTCCGACCTCAACAAGATCTCCCAGCTGGTCCGCAGCGGCCTCGACCGGTCGCGGACCCGAGGCCTCGCCATCTTCGCCTGCACGGCCGACCGGCTCTGGGAGGTGATCGAGCTCCCGGTGCCGGTGCGGGCCCGGGTGGTGATCAACCACGTGCCGGCGGTGGGCCAGCTCGAATCGGTGCTCCGCGAGCACGAGCCCGTCGGCGTCCTGCTGGCCGACCGGCAGCGGGCGCGCATGTTCGTGTTCGAGCTGGGTGAGCTGGTCGAGCGGTCCGAGCAGTTCGAGGCCCTGCCCCGCGCCACCGGACCCCGGGGCGAGCGCGACCGGGGCGGCGACCATCCCCACTCGCTGGAGGAACGCACGCTCCAGCACCTTCGCAACGCGGCCCAGGTGGCGTTCGACGTCTGGGACCAGCACCGCTTCGAGCACCTGGCCATCGCCGCGCCCGAGCACCTGGCCGGCCACCTCGAGGCCAACCTCCACCCCTACCTGCGCAAGCGCCTGTGCGGCCGGCTGTCCGTCCCGGTCACGGCCAACCATGCCGAGGTGCTGGCGGCCGCGCTGCAGGTCGAGGCCCAGGTCGAGCGGGCCCGCGAGGCCAAGGTCGTCGAGCGCTTGCGGGCGGCGACATCGGCCGACCGGCGGGGCGTGGCCGGGCTCGCCGCGGTGGTCGAGGCGCTCGCCGCCCACCGGGTGGACACGCTCGTCGTGTCCAAGGGCTATGTCGCTCCCGGCTGGCGCTGCCGCAGTTGCGACACCCTCGCGGCCATGGGCCGGCGCTGCAAGGGTTGTGGCGGCCAGATGGTGGAGGTCGACGACCTGGTCGAGGACGTGGTCGAGGAAGCGCTGGCCCAGCAATGCCAGCTCGAGATCTGCGTCGGCAACGCGGATCTCGACGTGATGGGCCGCATCGGGGCCCTGCTGCGCTATTGAGCGCGCACGATCGCCTGCTGGCGGGCGTCGACATCGGTGGCACGAAGGTCCTCGGCATCGCCATCGACCCCGACGACCCGCGGACCGTGGTCGACGAGGTGCGGGTGGCGACACCCGACGGCACCGACGAGCTGATGGACGCCATCGCGGGCGTGGTACGCGAGCTGGGCGATCGCTCGGGGGTGGGCTCCGGCTCCCTGGCCGGCGTGGGCGTGGGCATCGCCGGGCTGGTCGACCGCCAGGGTGTCCTCCACGTCGGGCCCAACCTGCCCGGCCTGCACGACGTGCACGTCGGCGAGGAGCTGGAGCGCCGCCTGGGCCGCCACGTCCGGGTGGACAACGACGCCACCTGCGCCGCTTGGGGCGAGCACATGGCCGGCGCCGGCCGGGGTGTGGACGACGCGGTGTGCGTCACCCTCGGCACCGGGATCGGCGCCGGGGTGGTGGCCGAGGGCTTCCTGGTCCGCGGCGCCCACGGGTTCGGGGGCGAGGCCGGCCACATGGTGGTCGACCCCCGGGGACCGCTGTGCCCTTGCGGCCGGCGAGGCTGCTGGGAGCGGTTCGCCTCGGGCAGCGGGCTCGGCTGGCTCGGGCGGGAGGCGGCCGAGGCCGGTCGCTTCCCGCGGGGCGTCGAACTGGCGGGCGGAGTGGCCGAACACGTCCGGGGCGAGGACGTGACCCACGCAGCGGCCGAGGGCGACCCGGAGGCGCTCGCCGTGATCGAGACCTTCGCCTCGTGGGTCGCCCTGGGGATCGGCAACCTGGTCACCCTGCTGGACTGCCAGCTGGTGGTGATCGGCGGCGGCCTGGTCGAGGTCGGGGAGCTGGTGCTGGAGCCGGTCCGCCGCGCCTATGTCAGCCAGGTCATGGCCCCGGAGGAGCGTCCCGATGTGCGCATCGTCGCCGCCGAGCTGGGAGAGCAGGCCGGTGCCATCGGCGCCGCCCTGCTCGGCTGGGAGGAAGAGGCCGAGCTCCGCCACCCCGGCTGACCGGGGTGGGCGGTGCCCAGTGCGAGTGCGTCAGGCCAGGACGGCTCGTCAGCCTGCAGTGAGATGGCGCTCGCGGCAGGCTTCGATCTCGGCGACGGCGGCACCGGCGCCCTCCCAACCCCGCACGTTCGAGTGCTTATCCGGTTCGAGCTTCTTGTAGACCTCGAAAAAGTGCTCGATCTCGTCCATCAGGTGCGCGGGCAGGTCGGCGATGTCGCCCACCTGCTCCCAGCGGGGGTCGCCGGCGGGCACGCACAGGATCTTGGCGTCGGGGCCGGCGTCGTCCTCCATCCAGAACACGCCGACCGCGCGGGCGGTGACGTGGCAGCCCGGGAAGGTGGCGTCCTCCAGCAGCACCAGCACGTCGAGCGGATCGCCGTCCTCCGAGAGCGTGTCGGGGATGAAGCCGTAGTCGGCCGGATAGGTCATGGCCGTGAACAGCCGGCGGTCCAGCCGGAAGACGTGCGCCTCGTGGTCGTACTCGTACTTGTTGCGGCTGCCACGGGGGATCTCGATCACAACGTCGATCTCAGGGGTCACGGCCACGATGATCCCCGAAACCGACCTCAGGGGCCACCACCACCCCCGGCTACCGTGGTGCCATGGAGTTTCGCCGCATCACCGGGTTGCCCCCCTACGTCTTCACGATCATCGACGGTCTGAAGGTAGAGGCCCGGCGAGCCGGCAAGGACGTCATCGACCTGGGCTTCGGCAACCCCGACATCCCGTCGCCCCACCTGGCGGTCGACAAGCTGTGCGAGGCGGCCCACAACACCCGCAACCACCGTTACTCGGCCAGCCGGGGCATCCCCAAGCTGCGTCAGGCCCTGGCCGACCTCTACCAGCGGCGCTTCGGCGTCTACCTCGACCCCGACCGCGAGGTCATCACCACCATCGGGGCCAAGGAGGGGTTCTCGCACCTCATGTGGGTGCTGCTGGGCCCGGGTGATGCCGCCCTGGTGCCTTCGCCGTCGTACCCGATCCACATCTTCGCCCCGCTGTTCGCGGGCGCCTCCGCTCGAGAGATCCCCATGTCGACCGACGGGAACTTCATCGAGCGCGTGCACGAGGCGTATGAGTACTCGTGGCCGAAGCCGCGGGTCATCGTGCTCA
>DASRJN010000291.1:0-23036 GCA_035649455.1 Acidimicrobiales bacterium | reverse complement strand
GGGCCTGCAGGGCGGGGTCGAGGGACGAGAAGCGGGCCTGCACCGCCGCGCCGGGGCGGCGGGGGCCGAGCTGGAGGGCCAGCGCTCCGCCGATGACGGCCAGGGCCAGCCCGGTGACCAGAGTGGAGGACCCGGCGGCCGCGGTGGCGATGCGGCCGAGGATCTCGAACGCTGTCGCGGACGAGTCGGCCCGGAAGAAGACCCAGGCCACGCACACGAGGTTGAACGTGACCAGCCAGCGCAAGGCGTTGGAGACGGGCTGCGGCACGGCGGGCAGGGTGGCCCGCTCTGCCCAGGCCGAGGCGGTGAGCTCACCCACCACGTAGGTCCCGTGCAGCACCCCGAAGATAAGGAACTTCCAGTCGGCGCCGTGCCAGAGGCCGGCCAGCGCCAGCGTCACCATGACGTTGCGGTAGGTGAGGGCCGTGCCATGCCCGTCCCCGCCGAGCGGCAGGTAGACGTAGTCCCGCAGCCACCGCGACAGCGTCATGTGCCAGCGGTGCCAGAACTCGCGCACGGAGCGGGCGCGGTAGGGCGAGGCGAAGTTGGCGGGCAGCCGGACGCCGAGCAGCAGCGCGCAGCCGATGGCGATGTTGGTGTAGCCGGCGAAGTCGGCGTAGATCTGCACCGCGTAGGCGTAGGTGGCCGCCGCCAGCTCCGCTCCGCTGCGGCCCCCGGGCGCGCCGTAGGCCGGGTCGACCAGCTGGGTGGCCAGGTAGCTGGCCACCACCACCTTCATGAACAGGCCGAGACCGATGAGCGTGAGCCCCTCGGTGGCCGCCACCTTGCGGGGGTCGGGCCGCTCGTGGAACTGGGGGACCAGCTCGTCCACCCGCGAGATGGGCCCGGCCACCAGGTGGGGGAAGAAGCTCATGTACAGCAGCACGTCGCCGAAGCCGATGGGCTCGATGTCGCCCCGGCCCACGTCCACCACGTAGCTGATGGCGTGGAAGGTGAAGAACGAGATGCCGATGGGCAGCAGGATGTCGAGCACCGGCGTGTTCGGATGCAGCCCGAGGCTGCCCAGGGCGTCGGTGGCCGAGGCGACGAAGAAGCCGTGGTACTTGAACACCCCGAGCACCACCAGGTTGGCCGCCACCGCCAGGCGCACCAGCCGCCGGCTCTCGGCCGTGGGGTCGCCCAACGGCATGGCCCGGTGCGCGGCCAGGGCCAGCGCCCAGTTGAGCGCGGCCGACCCCACCAGCACGAACACGAAGCGCACGTCGACCCAGCCGTAGAAGTACAGGCTGAAAGCCACCATCGTCGCCCGCCACACCAGGAAGTGGGGCCGCAGCAACCAGTTGGCGGTGAAGGCGGCGAGGAAGAAGACCGCGAAGGCGACGGTGGGGAACAGCATGTTCGTCCCCGGGGAGACTGGTTGCAGACGGTTGCGGCCGATCGTACCGAGGCCCGTCAACCCGCCCGGGGATGGTCGGCCGGACCGGGCAGTACGGTACGCGCAGCCGGCGCCTTCGACAGACGCGGGCCGAGGTGCCAACATCGCCCGTCGACTCGGCGCAGGGGGAGCGGTCAGAACGTGGCAAGAGCGGTCGTCATCTACGAGAGCCTCACCGGCAACACGGCCCGGGCCGCCCGGCTGATCGCGGACGAGGTGGCGTCCCGGGGCGTCGACGTGACGATCTACAACATCACCGACATCGGCCTGAAGGAGCTGGCCGAGGCCGACGTGGTGTTCATCGGGACCTGGGTGGACGGCCTGGTGCTGTTCGGCCACCGCCCGGGCCGGAAGGGGCGGATCCAGCGCATGCCGGTGGTGGACGGCAAGCCGGTCGCCGCGTTCATGACCTATGCCATCCATGCCGGCAAGGCGCTCGACCGCTTCTCCCGCGTGTTGACCGAACGGGGGGCGGTGGTGGTGGCTCGCGGGCTGCTGCGCCGCGACCACCTGGACCAGGGCATCGAGGAGCTCGTCACCCAAGCACTGGCCACGGTCGCCGCCTGAGCGACCCGTGCGCTCCACAACCCGCCGCAACATCCTGTGGGTGCTCGCCCTCGTGGTCGCGCTCGCGGCGGTGGGGGTGGCCTATGTCCGGCAGGGGCCCGACGCCGAGGTGGTCGTCCCGCCCGAGGGCCCGAGGGTGCCCGACGATCCGGGCCCCGGCTGCGGCGCGGCCGCGGCCACCGACCCGGCCGACCTGCGCATCGGACGGGCAGTGGCCCGGTGCGAGGCCGGGGCGCCCGAGGCCGTCCCGCTGCCCCAGCCCGCCGGCGTGCGAGTGGCGCTGACCGAATCGACCGCGGCGGCCGCTCCGCTGCTGCTGGCCCAGGCCACCGACGAGTTCGAGGCCGAGAACCTCACGATCGAGGTCGTGCAGATGGACCAGCCCGATGCCTACGCGGCCATGGCCCGGGGCGAGATCGACGCGGTGGTCGGCACCGTGGACGCCCCGTTCCTGGACGGGGCGCGCGAGGGCAGCGGCGCCCGGCTGGTGCTCGGCGGGCCGCTGTCCCGGGCGCCCAATGACACCGAGGTGGCCCAAGCGGGGCTGTGGGCCGACACCTCGGTGCTTCCCGATCCCGCCCACTGGAGGTCGGTGGAGGGCCAGCGCATGGCGGTGAGCGGCGGCATCGGCAGCGGCGCGCTGTACCCGGTCGGACTGGTGCTCGACCAGAACGAGCTGACGCTCAACGCGCTCGACATCGTGCCCGCCTCGTCGGCTGAGGCCGCGCGCCGGCTGAAGGACGCCGAGGTCTCCCTCGCCTGGCTGCCCGAGCCGGAGGCGGCCGAGGTGGCCGGCGACGACGCCTTCATGCTGCTCGGCACGCTGCCGGCCAGCGAGGCGATCGAGGGCACCGTGTTCGCCCCCCGCTTGCTGGCCGCGGACCGGGCGACCGGCCTGGCCTACGTGCGGGCCGTCCTGCGCACGGTCAACACGTACCTGGCCGACGGCTGGAGCGACGAGGCGGTGGACGCGCTGGACGAGGACCTGACGGGCGGGTCCGCCCCGCTGTTCGACTGGGAGATCCGGGCCGACACCACCACCCGCATCCAGGCCGCGCTCGTGGTCGTGGGCGGCGTCGCCTACGAGCGCCCGCTGCCGGACTCGGCCGTCGTCGACCGCAGCCTGTACCAGGACGTCGTCGCCGGCGGCTAGCGCGCCCAGGACCAGGGGTAGTCCGGGTCCTCGCAGGCGAGGGCGGCATCGCCCAGGGCCAGGGGCCGGAAGGTGTCGACCATCACGGCCAGCTCGTCGGTGGCTTCGGCCCCCAGCGCGGCCTCGACGCTGCCCGGCTGCGGGCCGTGCACGAAGCCCGCAGGGTGCAGGCTGATGGACCCGGCGCCGATCCCCGCGCCCTTGCGGCTGGTGAAGTCGCCTTCGCAGTAGTAGAGGACCTCGTCGCTGTCCACGTTGGCGTGGTTGTAGGGGACCGGGACCGCCAGCGGGTGGTAGTCGAGCTTGCGCGGCACGAAGCTGCACACCACGAAGCGCGGCCCGGCGAAGGTCTGGTGCACCGGAGGAGGCTGGTGGACCCGCCCGGTCACCGGCTCGAAGTCGTAGATCGACAGGCGGTAGGGGTAGAGGCAGCCGTCCCAGCCCACGACGTCGAAGGGGTGATGGGCGTACCGGTAGCGGGTGAGCCCACCCCGCTGGCGGACGAGCACCTCGGCCGGCCCGCCGTCCGCCGCCAGGAGCGGGGTGTCCGGGGCGTGCAGGTCCCGCTCGCAGTAGGGGCTGTGCTCCAGGAACTGGCCGGTGGCCGACAGGTACCGGGCGGGTGCGGTCACGTGGCCACGGGCCTCGATGACCAGCGCGTCGATCGCCTCGCCCGGCTCGGGCAGCCAGCGGTGGGTGGTGCCGGTGGGGATCACCACGTAGTCACCCGTGCGGCAGTCGAGGGCGCCGAACGAGGACTCCAGCCGGGCGGCCCCGGTGCGGAGGTAGACGACCTCGTCCCCGGTGGCGTTGCGGTAGAGGCCGCTGGGCTGGGTGGGCCGGGCCAGGGACAACCGCACGTCCTCGTTGCCGAGCAGCAGGTGGCGGCCGGTCACGAGGTCGTCGCCCGCCTCCAGGTCGGCGGTGCGCAGGTGGCGGGGGAGCAGGGGCTCGTTGGCCCGGAGCGGGACGTCGTCGGTCCCCACCGCGTCGGCCGCCACGATGGCCGTGGGCGGGCGCTGGTGGTAGAGCAGCGACGACGCCGCGGAGAACCCCTCCGAGCCCATCAGCTCCTCGGCGTAGAGGCTGCCGTCGGGGGCGCGGAACTGGGTGTGGCGCTTGGGCGGGACGTCACCGACCCGCTGGTAGTGGGGCATCGCGACCTCCTCGGGAAGCGGGGGGAGAGGGCGGCGGCCGGCGCGCGGGCGCGGCGCGGGCGAGGGCGTGGCTGATCCGCTCGGCGGCGACCCCCACGGCCGCGGCCGCCTCGGCGTCGTCATCCGGGAAGCGGTGGTCGGGCGCCACGACCGCGATGCTGGCGATGGGGCGGCCGTCGGCGTCGACCACGGCCGCGGCCACGCCCCGCACGCCCGGCTCCAGCTCGCCACTGGAGAACACCGGACCGGCGGCCAGGTTCTCGGCCAGCAGCGCCTTCCCGCTGGCCGCGACGTGCACGGGGTGGCGCGTGCCGGTGCGGTAGTGGATCTGGATCACGCCGGCCCCGCCGACCACCTGGTCCACGGCCACGGCCTCGTCGCCGTCGCGGACCGTCAGCACTGCGGTCTCGCCGAAGCGGGTGGCGAGCGCCTCCAGCTCGCCCCGGGCCAGGGCCCGGAGCTGGGGCTCGATCCCGGACGCCAGCGCCAGCAGGCCCAGGCCCGGGCCCCAGCCGTGGTCGGTACGGCGGGCCAGGCCGTGGGCCTCCAGCGTGGCCAGCATGCGGGCGACGGCGGTGCGGGACAAGCCCAGGACCCGGGCGAGGGACGCAGCGCTCGGCTCGTCGTCGTGCTCGGCGAGCAGCGTCAGCAGCCTGAGCGCGGCGTCCACGGTCTTCGACTGTTCGGCCACCGGCGGCTCCGAACCCCGGGAGGATTCGGGCGCACGGACCGTGCGGCGACTGAGCGGACCGTCACGCCTCGTTTCCCTCGGTACTATCTGTTCCAGTTCGGTGACACAAGGTACTGCTGTCTGATCTCACCGATAGGCGGACACTAACCTCCGCATTTCGGAGGTGCAACGTTGCCCACCCCCCTGCACGCGGTGCTCGAGCGCCTCTTCGACGATGCGGAGCTGTTCCCGCCGCTGAGCCGGCCGATGGCCGACGCCCTCCGGGACCACGCCGAGGCCCTGCAGGGACCGCACCGGCGGGCGGTCGGGCCGTTCCTGTGCCCCGCCCCCCGGCTGGCCGAGCTGGATGCGTGCGTCGCCTCCGGCCTCACCCGACCGCCGGCCATCGGGGTCGTGGGCTACGACACGTTCGCCGGCTGGCGCGGGGTGTACGCCACCTCCGGGCTGGTGCACGTGGAGGCGCCCCAGAGCGCACGGATGCCGGCCCCACCGGTGCGGGTGCGTCGCTACGTGGAGATCTCCGCCCATGCCGAGCTCGATCGGTCCCTGGACGCGGTGGCCCCGGGCGACGGGGTCAAGGTGCGCGGCGTCGGGCCGGTCTCGTCCTCGGTCCCCAGCGTCGACTGGCTGGCCCGGGTCCTGGTGGGCTGCGAGGCGCGCCACCTGGTGGTGAAGGTCGGGGGTGGGTTCGACGACCCCTACCGCTCGCGTGGCGACCGCGGGGTGCGCCACGGGCTGGTCAACCTGCTCGCCGGGGCGGGCGTGGCCCACTCGCGGGGCTCGGTGGGCGAGGTGGCCGCTGCGCTGGCGGCGGGCGAGGACCGCGCCGCCGACCTGCTGGGTCTGGTCAGCGGGTCCCGCGAGCTGGTGGCGGCGGTCAGCGTCTCGTCCCTCGACCGGGTGCTGGGCCAGCTGGCGGCCCGGGACCTGTTGTGAGCCCATGCTGAGCTCCTGGGTGCCGGGGGCCGACGGGTCGGGCTTCCCGGCCGAGCACTTGCCCTACGGCGTGTTCTCGACCGGCGGGGGCCAGCGCCACGTGGCGGCCCGCATCGGCGATCACGTCCTCGACCTGGGCCGGCTGGCGGCGGAGGGAGTGGCGGGGCTGGAGCCGTGGGCCGCAGCGCTGGCCGCCGACCGCCTCAACCCGTTCCTGGCCGCCGGGCCCGACGCCTGGCGCCAGGTGCGCGAGGCGCTGACCGAGCTGATGTGCTCGTCCGCGGGGCGGGCGGTGGCGGAGCCCGCGCTGGCCCCGGTCGCCGACATCACGCTGCACCTGCCGGTGGCGGTGCCCGACTACGTCGACTTCTACAGCTCGCTCGAGCACGCCACCAACCTGGGCCGGCTGTTCCGGCCCGACGCCGAGCCGCTGCTGCCGAACTGGCGCCACCTGCCCGTCGCCTATCACGGCCGGGCCGGGACGATCGTGGTGTCGGGCACCCCGGTGCCGCGGCCGTCGGGGCAGCGCCGCGATGCCTCCGGGACCATCGTGTTCGGCCCGAGCACCCGCCTCGACATCGAGCTGGAGGTGGGGTTCGTGGTGGGGCAGGCCTCCATGCGGGGCCACCCGGTCAGCGTCGCCGCGGCGCCGGGCCACGTGTTCGGGGTGGCGCTGGTCAACGACTGGTCGGCCCGGGACATCCAGGCCTGGGAGTACCAGCCGCTCGGTCCCTTCCTCGGCAAGTCGTTCGCGACCACGCTGGCGGCCTGGATCACCCCACTCGACGCCCTCGCGGCCTGCCGGGTGCCGGGGCCGGTCCAGGCCCCCGAGCCGCTCCCCTACCTGCAGCTGGGTGAGGACTGGGGTCTGGCCCTCGACCTGGAGGTGGCGCTGCGCCCCGCGGGCGGCACCGGGGAGGAGCCGGTGAGCCGCACGTCCTTCGCCGGACTGTACTGGCGCATGCCCCAGCAGGTGGCGCACCTCACCGTCAACGGTGCCCACCTGCAGGTGGGCGACCTGCTGGCGTCGGGCACGGTGTCGGGACCGGAGCGGGGCAGCGAGGGCAGCTTCATCGAGCTGACCCGCAACGGCGCCGAGCCGCTGGCGGTGGCCGGCGTCGAGCGCACGTTCCTCGAGGACGGCGACGAGGTGGTGCTGCGGGGCCACGCCGACGTCGGCGGGGGCGTCCGCCTCACGTTGGGCGAGGCCCGCGGCCGCATCGTTGCCCGTCCCGACGCCTAGAGCGCTGTCCTAGCCTGCGCGGGCGTGCGTGAGTTCCTGACCGGCTGCCGCGCTGCGCTGGGCGCGGCCCACGTGGTGGTCGATCCGGACATGACCGCCGGCTACGCCACCGACTGGACCGGCCGCTTCCGGGGCTCCACGCCCGCCGTCCTGCGCCCGGGCACCACCGCGGAGGTGGCCGAGGTGGTCGCCCTGGCCCGCCGCCACCGCGTGGCGCTGGTCCCCCAGGGCGGGAACACGGGGCTGGTGGGCGGCGGCGTGCCCCTGGCCGGGGAGGTGGTGGTCAGCCTGGGCCGGCTGGACCGCCTGGACTTCGACCCCGCCGCGGCCCAGGCGACCGCCGGCGCCGGTGTCCCGCTGGCCGCGCTGCAGGCGGGGGCAGCCGGTGCGGGCCTGGCGTTCGGCGTCGATCTCGGCGCGCGGGACTCGGCCACGGTGGGGGGCATGGTCGCCACCAACGCGGGCGGCATCCACGTCCTGCGCCACGGAGCCATGCGGGCCCAGCTGATCGGGGTCGAGGCCGTGCTGGGCACCGGCGCGGTGGTGAGCCGGCTGGCCGGCCTGGTCAAGGACAACACCGGCTACGACCTGGGCCAGCTGCTGTGCGGGAGCGAAGGGACGCTCGGCATCGTCACTGCGGCCCGGTTGCGCCTGGTGGCCCCGCCCGGCGAGCTGGTGACCGCCCTGGTGGGCGCGGCGTCGATCGCCGCCGTCGTGGAAGCGGCCGCCGCCCTGCGCCGGTCGGTCGCGGGCCTGGCCGCCCTGGAGCTCATGGACGGCCCGAGCCTCCGCCTGGTGGCCGACCACCTCGGCGCGCCGCCCCCGGTCGCCCCCGATGCGGGCGCCTACCTGCTGGTGGAGGTCGACGCTCCCACCGACCCGGTCCCCGCCCTGGCCGCGGCCCTGGAGGGCCGCCCCGGCGTGCTCGACGCGGCTGTGGCCACCGAGGCCGCCGATCGCTCCCGCCTGTGGCGCTGGCGGGAGGCGCACTCCGAGGTGGGGGCCACCCTCGGCGTGGTCCACAAGCTCGACGTCACCCTGCCGATCGCCGCCCTGGCGTCCTTCTGCGCCGAGGTGGTGGAGAGGGTCGAACAGGCCCGCCCCGGTGCCATCACAGTGCTGTTCGGGCACGTGGGTGACGGCAACGTCCACGTCAACGTCGTGGGCCCGCCCGCCGACGACACCGCCATCGACGACACGGTGCTGGGTCTCGTGGTCGAGCGAGGCGGGTCGATCAGCGCCGAGCACGGCATCGGCACGGCCAAGAAGGCGTGGCTGGCCCGCGACCGGTCGCCGGCCGAGGTGGAGGCCATGCGCGAAGTGAAGCGGGCGCTGGACCCCGACGGGATCCTCAACCCCAGCGTGCTGTTCGCCTAGCGGATCTTGTCCAGGATGGGCTGGGCCTCGTCCTCGCGCAGGATGAGCACAGCGCCCGATTCGTTGCGGGCGTTGTCCACCGGCAGCGGGTCCAGCGGCTCGGGCACGATGCCCCGCATGCCCCAGCCGAGCCGCAGGGCGTCGGTGAAGGACATCTTGTCGTCGATGCGCAGGCCCTTGGAGATGCCGTCGGCCGCCCGCGCCAGCGTGAACGGGCTCTTGGTGTCGCTGAGCTTGCCGAACACCGTGGTCAGGAAGGCCTGCTGGCGCTGGATGCGGCCCAGGTCGGCGGTGGGGTCCTCGTGCCACTCGCCGTCCTCTTTGAGCTCCTGGTAGTGGCGGGAGCGCACGTAGGCCAGGGCCATGTCGCCATCGAGCTCCTGGGGGCCCGCGGCGGTGATGTACAGGCCCGACTCGGTGTCCTGCGCCGGGTACGGGAAGTTGATCGTGATGCCCCCCAGCGCATCCACCAGGCCGGCGAAGCTGACGAAGTCGACCTCCATGTAGCGGTCGATGGGGATGTCGAAGTACTGCGTCACCGTGTCGACCAGCCTCGTGGGCCCGCCGTTGTAGGCGGCGTTGATCTTCTGCGTGCCGTCGGTGCCGGCGATGGGCACATACAGGTCGCGGGGGATGGACAGCATCTGCGCCTTCCCACCCTCCAGGTGCAGCACCATGATCGTGTCCGAGCGCTGGCCGCTGGGCGCGTCCGCGGTGGTGAACCCGGCGTCACCTTCCTCGGTGACGTTGGCCCGCGAGTCGGACCCCACGATCAGGTAGTTGGTGCCGTGGGAGGACGATGTCAGCGACTCGCTCACCTCGACCCGCTCGATGCGGTTGAAGATGCTGCGGGCGTACAGGAAGCTGCCGAGCACCGCCACGACCAGCAGGATGGCGACGCCCACCAGAACCCGCTTCCAGCGCACCCGCCGGAACCACGGGCGATCGTCGGGGGGCCGCGGCGGTGGGGCCGTTCGGGGCGGGAGGTCGCCCGGGCCGCGAGGCCGGGTCCGCCGCGGGGGAGGCGCGGGCCGCGGGGGCGCGCTGGTGCCGCCGGAGCGCGCGCCACCACTGGGGGCCGGGATGAAGACCCGCCGGGGATCGGCCGCGGAGGACCGTTCGGGCTCGGAGAAGCGGTCGGTCACGAGGCGGCCAAGCCTAGCGACGCGCTTGGCCGAGGCGGTGGCATCAGGTCTTGTCGCTCACCCCGGCCTCGTCGAACGTGGCCATCTCCCGCACCACGCGGGCCGCGGCTTCGACGAGCGGGACGGCCAGGGCGGCCCCGGTGCCCTCGCCCAGGCGCAGGTCCAGGTCGATGAGCGGCACCAGGTCGAGGGCGGTCAGCACCGCGCCCGAACCGGGCTCGACCGAGCGGTGGCCGGCGATCACGCAACGCTCGACCCCGGGGACCAGCCGGCTCGCCACCAGCAGCGCCGACGCCGCGATCACGCCGTCCACGATCACCGGCACCTGCAGCGCGGCCGCCCCCACCAGGAAGCCGGCCAGGGCGGCGTGCTCGAGGCCGCCCACCTCGGCCAGCACCGCGAGCGGGTCCTCGCCGTGGGCGTAGCGGGCTCGGGCCGCGGCCGCCGCGACCAGCGCGATCTTGCGGGTGAGCCAGGCGTCGTCGATGCCCGTGCCCCGGCCGGTGACCGACGCGGCCGGCAGCTCGGTGAGGCTGGCGATGAGCGCGGCCGAGGGTGTGGTGTTGGCGATGCCCATGTCGCCCGTGACCAGGCAGGCCGCCCCCGCCTCCACCAGCCCGGCCGCGGCGGTGGCGCCGATGTCGAGGGCCTGGAGCGCCTCGTCCACCGTCATGGCCGGGCCGACGGTGAGGTCGGCGGTGCCCCGGCGCACCTTGGCGTCGGTCAGGCCCGCGTGAGGTTCGAACGTGGCCGCGGTGCCGACGTCTATGACCACGACCTCGGCCCCGACCTGGCGGGCCAGGACGTTGATTGCCGCGCCGCCGGTCAGCAGGTTCCCCACCATCTGGGCGGTGACCTCCTGGGGCCAGGGCGAGACGCGCTGGGCGTGGACGCCGTGGTCGCCCGCGAACACCGCGATGGCCGCGGGCCGGGGGAGCGGGGGCGGCGAGGTGGCGGCGATGCCGGCGAGCTGGGCAGCGACGTCCTCCAGCCGTCCCAGCGAGCCCGGGGGCTTGGTGAGCCGCAGGTGCTGGGCCCGGGTGGCGGACTCGGCCCGCTCGTCCAGCGGCCCGCACAGCAGGGCGGAGGCGACGAAGGATCCCGCCTCGGCCGTCAGCCAGTCGAGCACGGCGCGGTGCACGGGCCGATCGCCTACGGCTAGCACCGGGTGACCGGCCACCGTCGTGCCGGCCAGCGCGGTGTCGATCGGGTCCGGCCGGCGGATGACGACGAGGGTGCGGCCGGGCTCGGTGCCCGCAGTGGCCGCGGCCAGGTCCTCGACCGCCACGCCCGCCCCGGGGATGCCGGCCTGCTGCAGCACCTGGGCGATGTCCTCCGCCGTCCCGGGCGCTTCGCCCGCCACCACCCGGACCTCGAGGCCCCGGCGGACCAGGGCGCCGACCAGCCGCCGAGCCCCCGAGCGGGGGCAGGGCGGGTCATCCGGCGTGGGATCGGCCGGCGTGACCAGGGCCGCGAGCTCGAACACGATGCGGTCGACGGGGGCGGGGAACGGTGGAGGCGAGGTCATGGGGCCCACCATCATGCCCCAGCCGAAGCGGGCCGTCACTGACTTATGGTGCTGATATCACTCCGCGGCGTGCGTGATCCGGCCCAGGGCGCGGTCGAGCCGGTCGAGCCCGTCGGCATCGGGGACCGCGATGCGCACGTGGTCCGGCAGGCCGAACGAGGCGCAATCGCGCACCACCACGGCTTCGCGGGCCAGCGCCTCGCGCAGGCCGGCCGCCCCCGGCACCAGCACCCACGGAGCCTCGGACGCCAGTGGGGCCCGGCCGTGCGCCTCCAGCACGCGGACCAGCTCGTCCCGGGCCTTGGCCACCGCCGCCGTCCAGGCGGGCGGGTCGGCCCGCTCCACCAGGTCGGGGACCAGGGCGCAGGCCAGGCCGTCGACCGCCCACTCGGGTCGGGCCCGGCGCAGCGCGGCCGCGGCGTCGGGAGCGGGGGCGACGGCGTAGCCGAGGCGCAGGCCGGGGCAGGCGAAGGCCTTGGTGAGCGAGCCCAGCGCCCAGCCCTCCCGGTGGCGGCTCCAGGCCGCGGCCGCGAGCGGCAGGAAGGCCTCGTCCCACACCCCCGCCCGCTCGCCCGCCCTCGCCAGCCGCCCCGACGGGTTGTGGGGGTCGGAGCGCCAGCGCGGCGCGTCCGGATCGAGCCGGCCGAGGTGCCGCCGGTACAGGGCGAAGTCGGGCTCGTCCACCCAGCCCGCCCCGGCGAGAGCCGCGACCAACGCAATGGCCTGGGAGCCGCCCGCGGTCAGGACCAGGCGATCCGGGTCCAGGCCGAGGCCGGCGGCCAGCGCCGACTCGGCGCGGCCCACGTCGGGATAGCGGCCCAGGGCATCCAGGCGGCGGCGGGCCAGCGACGCCACGTCGGGGGCGAACGGGTTGAGGCTGGCGGAGAGGTCGAGGACGGCGGCGGGGTCGATCCCCAGAGCGGCGGCCACCCGGGCCCCGTCGCCCCCGTGGGCCCCGGGCGGAGGGATGCGGGGCGCGCTCACCGCCGCCTCGCCCTCGTCCGGGCGCGGCCGGCCAGCCCCACCGCCGCCAGCATCCCGGCCAGCAGCCAGGTCAGGTCCCGGGACAGGTCCACCGCCTTCGCGATGTCGGCGGCCTCCGGCGCCCGGCCCCGGCCCAGCGGCGGCCGGCACTCCACCCGATCGCCGTAGCGGTTCTCGCCTCCACCGAGCTGCACGCCCAGCGCGGCGGCGAACGCGGCCTCGGCGACGCCCGCGTTGGGCGAGGGGTGCGCGGGCGCGTCCAGCCGCACGGCCCTGACCACCTCGCCCGCCCGGCGGGGTCGGGCCAGCGCGACCAGCGCCGCAGTGGCGCGGGCCGGCACCCAGGCCAGCGCATCGTCGAGCCGAGCCGCGGCCGCCCCGAAGCGCCGGTAGGTGCTGTCCCGGTAGCCCACCATCGAGTCGAGCGTGTCGCCGGCCCGGTGCACGAACGCCCCGGCCGCCCCTCCGGCCAGCGTCCACAGCGCGGGCGCCACGACCGCGTCCGTGGTGTTCTCGGCCACCGATTCGACCACCGCCCGCGCCATGCCCGGTCCATCGAGCCCCGCCGGGTCGCGCCCCACCAGCGCAGGCAGCAGGTCCCGCGCCCGGCCCAGATCACCTTCCCCCAAGGCGTGGCCGACGGCCTCCGCAGCATCGTGCAGCCCCCGCCCGGCCGTCGTCAGGTACGCGGCCGCGACCGGCGAGCCCAGCGCCGCCCCCGCCAGCGCGGCAGCACCGGCCCCCACCCCCGCCAGCACCACCCCGGGACCGAGGCGGTCGTCGTACAGCCGCCGCTCCAGCGCCCCCACGCCCGTCCCGAACAGCGCCACCGGGTGCCACCGGTCAGGCACCGGCGGCTCTCCCAACACCTGGTCGAGCAGCAGCCCCGCGGCCGCTCCCAGGGCCCGATCGTGCCAGCGGACCCTCACCACCGGCCCGCCCCCACCAGAGCCAACTCCTGCCACCGAGACCTCACCACAGGGACTGCCGCCGGGTCGTGCTCATGCCCGCGGGCTCTCACCACCGGGCCGCCGCCACCAGCAGGCCGACGGTCTCGGCCACCACGCCCGCCGCGCCGAGCACATCGCCCGTGTAGCCCCCGAGGCGGCGCCAGGCCAGGCCCACGACCGCTAGGAACGCGACCGTGGCGGCCAGCGCGGTGACGATGCCGGGCAGGCCGGGGGCGGCCACCACCAGGGCCACGATGGCGGCCGCCAGGGTGAGCAGCGCGCCGGGCGACGGGGTGCCCGGGGCGAAGCCCTCGGCGGCGCCCCCGGGGCGGGCGTAGGGGACGGTGGCCATGGTGACCGCCATGCCGGCCCGGACCGCGGCCCAGAGGCCCACCACCAGCAGGGCGTCGGGGGCCTGCGTGGCGAAGCCCGCCAGGCGCGCGGCCAGCACCACCACGAGGGCGACCACCCCGAAGCTCCCCACGTCGGGAGCGGCCATGATGGCCAGGCGCTGCGCGGCGGGCACCGGGGGGAGCAAGCCGTCGGCGCTGTCGGCCAGGCCGTCCAGGTGGAGCATGCCCGTCAGCCACGCATCGACCGCCACGGCCAGCACCGCCGCCACCAGCGGGGGCCACAGCTCGCCCGCGGCCCACCAGGCGCCCCCCACGGCCAGACCCACCAGGGCGCCCACCGCGCCGAACCAGGCCGCGGCGCGCCGGTCGGGCGGCGCGGCGCCGCCCACCACGGTGAGGAAGGCCAATGCCGACCGCATCAGTCGCCCTCCACCCGTTCCAGCGGCAGCACCCGCCCCGCCACCACCAGCAGCACCCGGTCGGCGACGTCGGCCACCGCCCGGTTGAGCGTGCCCAACACGTCGGCGAACCGCCGGCCGGCCTCGCTGGGCGCGTGCACGCCCAGGCCCACTTCCTCCGACACGACCACGGTGTCGCCCGCTCGCTCCCGCAGGGCGGCGCACAGGGGGGCGATGGCAGGGTCGAGGTCGTCGTGGCCCGCGACCCAGGTGCCCAGCGAGTCGACCAGGACCGGACCGGCCACGTCGCGCAGGACGTCCGGCAGGTCGGCGCCGGCCTCCACCGTGGTCCAGGCCGCGGGCCGCCGCGCCCGGTGGGCGGCGATGCGGGCCGCCATGTCCGCGTCCACGGCTCGACCGGTGGCCACGTAGGTGACCGGCGGGCCGGAGCGGGCCGCCAGGCCCTCGGCCACGTCTGACTTGCCGGAGCGGGTGCCGCCGAGCACCAGGGTGATCAATGCCGCGCGTGCCTCCTGTGGTGTGGGGGTGGGGGAGGGACGCAGCGTAGAGCCTGCGGTCCGTACACTCCCCGCCCGTGCGCCTGCTGTTCGTGTGTTGGGGCAACATCTGCCGGTCACCGACGGCCGAGGCAGTGATGCGGCGCATGGCCGAGGACGCCGGCCTGTCCGGCCTGGTGGAGATCGACAGCGCCGGGACCAGCGCCGAGCACCTGGGCGACCCACCCGACCGACGGGCGGTGGCCGAGGCGGACCGCCGGGGCCTCGACCTGCGCTCGCAGCGGGCCCGCCGGATCCGGCCCGACGACTGGGAGCGCTTCGACCTGCTGCTGGTGGCCGACGACCCGGTCGAGCGGGCCCTGCTGCGCCAGGCCCCACCCGAGGCCGACCTGTCCAAGGTCCGGCGCATGACCGGCTTCGGGCCCGACGCGGGCACCATCGACGAGGTCCCCGACCCCTACTACGGCGGCGAGGACGGCTTCGAGCGGGTGTACGAGGTGGTGGAGCGGGCGTGCGGCGGCCTGCTCGACCACGTCCGCACGCACCACGGCATCGGCTAGTGGCCTCCGCCGCGCTCGGCGCTGCGGTGGCGGCCGCCCTCGGCCGGGCGGTCCGCTCGGTCACCGCGGTGGGCGGGGGCTGCATCAGCGACGCCGGCCGGGTCGAGCTGGCCGGCGGGCTCACGGTGTTCGCCAAGGCTGCGGCCGGCTTGCCGGCCGGGTTGCTGGAGGTGGAGGCGGCCGGGCTCGCCTGGTTGGGCGAGGTGCCCGGTGTGCGGGTGCCCGAGGTGGTGGCGGCCACCCCCGAGGTGCTCGTGCTGGAGTGGGTCGAGCCGGGCGCCCGCACCGCCACCACCGACGAGGTGCTGGGACGCGATCTCGCCGCGCTGCACGGGGCGGGGGCCGCGGCGTTCGGCTGGCATCGAGACGGGTTCATCGGCATCGTGCCGCAACGCAACACGCCCCCGTCCGGCGACTGGTGCAGCTTCTGGATCACCCGCCGCATCGAGCCGCTGGTGGCCCGGGCCGTCGCCGCGGGCACGCTCGATCCCCGGGCGCGGCCGCTGGTGGACCGGCTCGCCGACCGGCTGCCCGAGCGGGCGGGACCGGCCGAGCCGCCGGCCCGGGTGCACGGCGACCTCTGGCACGGCAACGTGCACGTCGACCGGGACGGCCGGCCGTGGCTGGTGGACCCGGCGGCCTACGGCGGTCACCGCGAGGTCGACCTGGCGATGCTGGGACTGTTCGGGTCGCCCTCCCCGGCGGTGGCGGCGGCCTACGACGAGGTCATCCCTCGGGCGGCGGGATGGCGGGAGCGGCAGTCCCTGTGGCAGCTCGAGCCGCTGCTCACCCACACGGTCATGTTCGGCGGGAGCTACGGCGCCTCGGCGCTGGGCGTACTGGACCGGTTCAGTCGGTGATCGCGTCCCGGCGAGCAGCGCCGTTTCGACCCCGAGGCCATGCCAGCGAGCATGGCAGACTCGTCGGCTGATGCCGCTCGACGTCCCGACCTATTCCTACGCCCTGCCCGAGGGGGTCGACCCTCCGGCGCTCGTGGCGTTCCTGCGCAAGCACTTCGACGTCGAGGCCGCCCGCGCCACCGCGATCACCTTCACGGTCGTCGACACCGCCGACCGCCGCGTGCGCGACGCCGGGGGCGACCTGGCCCTGCAAGGGATTGAGACCCCCGAGCTGGTCCTGCGCTTGGCCCCCGGCACCGCACCGCTCTCCGCCCCGGCCACCCGGACCAAGCGCTGGCTGGCCAAGGACCTGGCGGCCGGACCGCTGCGCGACCACCTGGTGCCGGTGATCGAGATGCGGGCCCTGCTGCCGCTCGCCCGTGTCCGGGCCGAGATCACCGCCGTCAGCGTGCGCAACGCCGACCTCAAGACCGTCGTCCGGCTGCGGCTGGCGGCCCATGCGGCGCTCGACACCGGCGGCGACCCGGCGCCCCTGACGTCGCGGGTCGAGGTCAGCGGCGTGCTCGGCTATCCCCGGCCGCTGGCCCGGGTGGTGGCGGCGCTGACCGCCGAGGCCGGGCTGGTGGAGACGCCGGCCAGCATGGCGGACGAGGCCATCGCCGCCTCGGGGGGCGATCCCCGGGGCATCCGGTCCAAGGTCGACGTCGAGCTCAGCCCGGAGATGCGCACCGACCGGGCGGCCATCGCCGTGCTCCGGGAGCTCGCGTCCTTCGTCGAGGCCAACCTCCCCGGCACGCTGGCCGACCTCGACACCGAGTTCCTGCACGATCTGCGCGTGGCGGTGCGCCGCAGCCGCTCGGTGCTGCGCGAGCTCAAAGGCGCGTTCGCCGACGAGCCGCTCCAGCGCCAGCGCGACGCGCTCAAATGGATCCAGGCCATCACCAGCGACACCCGCGACCTCGACGTCCAGCTGCTCGAGTGGGACGATCTGGTGTCCGGGGTGCCCGCCGAGCGCCACGCCGAGCTGCAGCCGGCTCGCAAGCTGCTGGCCCGCCACCGCGCCGCCGCGCTGCGCCGGCTGAAGGTGGAGCTGCGGGGCAAGACCTACCGCGATGCCTGGGCCAGCTACCGGGCCTTCCTCGACGGCAAGCTCGGCCCCGCCCGCGAGCGGCCCGACGCCAAGCGCCCGGTGGGCGACGTGGCCGGGGAGCGCATCCGCAAGGTGTACAAGCGCATGGTGGAGATGGGCTCGGCCATCGACGACGACAGCCCGGCCGAGTCGCTCCACGAGCTACGCAAGCGCGGCAAGGAGCTGCGCTACCTGCTGGAGTTCTTCGGCGACCTGTGGCCGTCGTCGGTGGCCAAGCGCATGGTGAAGACGCTCAAGGGGCTCCAGGACGTGCTGGGCACCCACCAGGACCGCGAGGTCCAGGCCGACCACCTCCGGGGCCTGGCCGAGGAGCTGGCCGGCGTGGTGGGCGGGCCCGAGGCGCTGCTGGTGCTGGGCGTGCTCGTCGAGCGGCTCGGCGTCGAGCAGCGGGAGGCCCGCGCCCACTTCGCCGAGAGCTTCGCCGCCTTCGCCGCCCCCGACCAGCGCAAGCTGGTGTCCTCGACCTTCCGGGGCCCCAGCGGATGAAGGTCCTCGCCACCTACAACATCAAGGGGGGAGTGGGGAAGACATCGGCGGCGGTGAACCTGGCGGCGCTGGCGGCCGGCGACGGCCTGCGCACGCTGCTGTGGGACCTGGACCCGCAGGGCGCGGCGTCGTTCCTGTTCCGGGTGCGGCCCAAGGTGCGGGGCGGCGGGCGCAAGCTCGTGCGGGGGCGCAGCGACGTGGCCGAGGTGCTGCGAGGCACCGACGTGGAGGGCCTCGACCTACTTCCAGCCGACTTCTCGTACCGCCACATGGACCTGGTGCTGGACGAGTCGGGCCGTCCGTCCCGGAGGCTGCGCAAGGTGCTGGCCCCGCTGGAGGACCACTACGACCTGGCGGTGCTGGACTGCCCGCCCTCCATCTCGCTGGTGTCCGAGAGCGTGTTCGACCTGGCCGACGCCCTGCTGGTGCCTCTGATCCCGTCCACGCTGACGCTGCGCACGTTCCAGCAGCTGGGCGACTTCGTGGAGACCGAGGTCGACCACCGGCCCGAGATCGTGGCGTTCTTCTCGATGGTGGATAGGCGCAAGCGGCTCCACCGGGAGGTGGTGGAGACCCTGCCCGACGGCCGCGACGACGTGGCCCGCAGCGCCATCCCCGCCGCCACCGAGGTCGAGCTCATGGGCGTCTCCCGCAGCCCGGTGGTGGTCGACAAGCCCCGCAGCCGGGGGGCGCGGGCCTATGTCGCCCTGTGGGCGGAGGTGCGGGAGCGCCTGGGGATCTAGGGCTCCTCGTCGCCGTCCTCGTCCCGGTCGAGGTCGAGGCTGGCCGAGTTCATGCAGTAGCGCAGGCCGGTGGGCTGGGGGCCGTCGTTGAACACATGGCCCAGGTGCGAGTCGCAGCGGGCGCAGCGCACCTCGGTGCGGACCATGCCGTGGCTGCGATCGCTGATCAGCTTGACCCGGTCGTCCTCCAGCGGCTCCCAGAAGCTGGGCCAGCCGGTGCCGGAGTCGAACTTGGTGTCGGAGGAGAACAGCGCCACGCCGCAGCCGATGCAGCGGTACGTCCCGGTGTCCTTGCTGTCCCAGTAGATGCCGGTGAAGGCCCGCTCGGTGCCGCCCCGCCGGGCGACTTCGAACTGGACGGGGTCGAGCCGTTCCCGCCAGCCCTCGTCGGTGGTCGGCAGGTCGGCCTCGGGGACTTCCTTGGCGTCGGTCATGCCTCCAGCATGCCGCCCAACGCCCGCAACATGCGCCTGACCACCCGCGAGGGATCCAGGCTCGCCGGCCGCTCCATGGCCTCGAGGGTGAGGAAGGCCTCGGTGCCGTGAGCCCGGCCCTGGGTGGTCACGAGCAGCGAGCATGTCTCGCCGTCCTGGCGCACCACGACCTCGAAGATCGAGCAGCTCCGGTCCACGTAGCTGACCTCGCCCACCCGATGCCCCGCTTCCAGCAGGAGGGCGAAGGCCTCGTCCGGCGGCGCGGCCAGCAACAAGGTGTCGCCCCCGACCAGCGCCACCCCCACCGGGGGCGGAGGTGGTGGAGGTGGTGGCGGCGGGGGCGGGGCGCTGGGCACTTGGGCGTGGAGCCGCCCCGCCCGCTTGGCCCGGCTGAGCACTGCGTAGGCCTCGTTGAGCCGGGCCGCGGCCGCGGTGGTGGCGCCGGCGGCCTGGGTGTCCGGGTGCGCCGCGCGGATGCGAAGCCGGTACGAGGTGCGCACGGCCTCCCACCCGTCGGCCTCACCCACCCCGAGCACCGACCGGGCCTCGCGCACGTCCATGCGCCGATCCTGTCACGCGCGCCCCGGGGCCGCCTCCAGCCGGGTGGCGAGTTCGGGATGGCCGTCGCCGCGAGCCACGTCGGCCGGGGTGCGCCCGTCGTCGGTCTGGCGGGTGGTGTCGGCTCCGGCCGCCAGGAGCAGCTCGACCATGCCCGCGTCGCCGCGGTGCGCCGCCTCGTGGAGCGCGGTGAAGCCCCCGGACTGGGCGGCGTCGAGGTCGGCCCCGGCCGCCACCGCCAGCGCCACCCCCGCCCCGGAAGGGCTGGCAGCCGCGGCGTGGAGGGCGGCGACGCCCATCGGGTGGCCCGCGGCCGCGTCGACGTCGGCCCCGGCCCGCAGCAGGACGGCGGCGGCCGCGGGATGGTCGAAGAACAACGCCAGCTGCACCGGCGAGAACCCGTCCGGCGACCGCTCGTCGACGGGAGTGCCTGCCGCCAGCAGCTCACCCACCCGGCGGACGTCGCCCACCATCGCCGCGTCGCAGAGGTCGAGTGCCCGCAGCCCTCGGATGGCGTCCACCACGTCGCCCATGCCCCGGTAGCACGCGAGCGCCAGCGCGCCGACTCCCGCAGCATCGACGGCCTCGGCCTGGTCCGGGTGCTCCCGCAGCACGGCCAGCGCGGCGGCCCCGTCCCCGGCGGTGATCGACTCCACGACGCTCATATAGGTAGGCTACCTATATGTCGGAAGCTCGTAAAGAGTCACCACGGGATGTGGCCGGCCGGCTGCACTCGGCCGCCATCCATCTGCTGCGGGCGGCGCGGGCCGTGGACGCGGAGTCCGGCCTGTCGCCGGCGCGGCTGTCGGCCATGTCGGTGCTGGTGTTCGGCGGGCCGCGGACCGTGGGTCGGCTGGCCGAGGTCGAGGGCGTGCGGTCCCCGACCATGACGCAGCTGGTGAACGGGTTGGAGGCGGACGGGCTGGTCCGGCGGCGGGCGGTCCAGGAGGACGGGCGGCGGGTGGTGGTGGACGCAACGCCGGCCGGACGGCGGCTGTTGCACAAGGCGCAGGGCCGGCGGCTCGACGTGCTGGTCGACCTGCTCGCCACTGCGGACGACACGGAGCTGGGCCTGCTCGACCAGGCTGCCGCGGTGCTCGATCGGCTGACCGGCGAGCCAGGCCGGGCGTAGCCTGAGGCGGTGGCCGAGGCGCGTGATCCCGGGCTGCCGGTGAAGCTGGGGCCTTGCTCCAACGGGGAGTATCCGCCCCGGCCGGCGTCGCCGGTGGTGCGGGAGGCGGCGCGGCGGGCTCGGCGGATGAGCGACGAGCGGGCCCGGCGGCTGGGGATGAGCCGGCGGGAGTTCCTGCTGTCCACCATGGGCGCGGCCACCGGGTTGCTGGCGCTGGCCGCCTGCTCGCGGGAGGAGTCGGGCGGGGGAGCCGGGGGCACCTTCGAGGTGCCGGAGGAGGCCACCACCGACACCGACGTCGCCACCACCGTGCTCGGGAGCCACGAGCCCGTCATCGACGTGCAGACCCACTTCCTGGAGTACCCGGACGGCGCCGAGGGTGACTTCGGGCTCGGCTTCCCGCAGGCCAACTGCGGGGAGGAGAACCCGGCCGACTGCTTCGGCATCGACCGCTGGATGCAGGAGATCTTCGGCCACAGCGACACCACCGTGGCGGTGCTGTCCGCCATCCCCGTGGTGGCCCAGGCCGACCCGCTGTCGGCCGAGCTCATGGCGCAGGCCCGGGACCAGCTCTCCCAGGCGTGCGGCGACGGCCGGGTGCTGATGCAGGGCCACGGGGTGCCCAACGTGGGCGACCTGGGCGCGGCGCTGGCGGCCATGGAGCGCGAAGCCGCCCGCTACCCGCTGGTCGCCTGGAAGGCGTACACCCACGCGGGCCCTCCATGGCGGCTGGACGATGCCGACCCGGACGGGGTGCAGGTGGGCGAGGCGTTCCTGTCCAAGGTGGACGAGTTGGGCGTGGACATCGTGTGCGTGCACAAGGGGCTCTCGGGCGGGAACCCCTTCTCCTCACCCGCCGACATCGGGCCCGCGGCCGCCCAGCGGCCCGACCTGCGGTTCTGCGTCTACCACTCGGGCTTCGAGTCGGGCGTGACCGAGGGCCCCTACGACCCCTCGGCCCCCAACGCGGGAGCCGACCGGCTGGTGGCGAGCCTGGCCCAGGCAGGCGTCGAGCCGGGGGGCAACGTGTACGCCGAGCTCGGGTCGACCTGGCGCAGCGTGATGGGCTCGCCCGACGAGGCGGCCCACCTGCTGGGCAAGCTGCTGCTGGCGGTGGGCGAGGACAACGTGCTGTGGGGTACCGACTCCATCTGGTACGGCTCGCCCCAGGACCAGATCCAGGCGTTCCGGACCTTCAGCATCAGCCCCGAGCTGCAGGAGACCCACGGCTACCCGGAGCTGACCGACGAGGTGCGCTCCAAGATCCTGTGGCGGAACGCCGCCGCCCTCTACCGCATCGACCCGGCCACGCTGCCGTGCCAGCTCGATCCGGTCGAGGCCGACGCGGCCCGGCGGTCCAGCCCGCGGGCGCACCGCACCTACGGACCGCGCACCGCGGCCGGCGCCCGGCGGCTGTTCCTGGCCGAGCACCCCTGGGCCGCGCCTCGACGATGACCCCGAGCCGCTGAGCGGTCGGCTCAGGCCGGCGCGAGGAAGGCGGCCATCAGGGCCCGGTAGGGACCTGGGTCGTGGCTTCCCGCGTGCTCGCGGGCCGCGTGCATGGCGAGCTGGGGCATGCCCACGTCCACCGTGGTGATGCCGAGCCGGGCCGCGGTGATGGGGCCGATGGTCGAGCCGCAGGGCAGGTCGCTGCGCATGGCGAAGCGTTGCAGGGTGACCCCGGCCTGCTCGGCAGCCAGCGCCACCAGGGCGGTGCCGGGCGCGTCGGTGGCGTAGCGGACGTTGGCGTTGACCTTGAGCACCGGCCCGCCGTTGAGCGCCACCTGGTGCTCGGGGTCGTGGCGGTCGGCGTAGTTGGGATGGGTGGCGTGCGCCATGTCGGCCGACAGGCAGGCCGAACGGGCCAGGGCGCGGTGCCAGGCCTCGCCGGTCCCGCCCCGGGCCAGCACCGAGCGCTCCAGGACGGTGGGGAGCAGGGACGAGCCCGCGCCCCGATCGGAGGTCGAGCCCACCTCCTCGTGGTCGAACAGGCAGACCACCGGGATGGGGGCCGCTCCCACGGGCGCAGCCCCGGCCAGCGCCTCGACAGCCGCCCAGCACGAGGCCAGGTTGTCGAGCCGGGCCGACCCCAGGAGCTCGTCGTCCCGGCCCACCAGGGCGCCCGGGGCCAGGTCGTGGAGCATGAGGTCCCAGCCCAGCACGTCGTCCACCCCGACCCCCAGCTCCTTGGCCACGAAGCCGGCGAAGCTGCCCTCCGACAAGGCCCACAGCGGGGTGAGGTGGTGCTGGGCGTCGACCACGAGCCCCTTGGTGGTGATCTCGCGGTCGAGGTGGATGGCGAGCTGGGGGATGGCGCACACCGGGCGGTCGACCCGCAGCAGCCGCACGAGTGCCCCGGTGCCGTTGCGCCGGACCGCCACCCGACCGGACAGGCCCAGGTCACGGCCCAGCCAGCTGTTGAGCAGGACGCCGCCGTAGGCCTCGATGCCGATCTGGCGGACCCCGGCACGCACCACGTCCGGCTGCGGCTTGATCCGCAGGTTGGGGCTGTCGGTGTGGGCTCCCACGATGCGGAACCCGTCGTGGGCCTGGTGGTCGGGACTGGTGGCCCAGGCGATCAGGCTGCCGCCCCGGACCACGTACCAGCTGCCCGGCCCGGCGGGCCAGGCGGCGTCCTCGGCCAGCCGGGTGAACCCGATGTCCCCCAGCGTGGCCGCCGCGGTGGCGCAGGCGTGGTACGGCGAAGGCGACGCGTC
>DASRJN010000290.1:0-5062 GCA_035649455.1 Acidimicrobiales bacterium | reverse complement strand
AGCTGCGTCGCGCGGCAGGATGTGCAGCGCAGGACGATCCCGGGGGCGTCCATGTAGGCGAGCAGCTCGCCGACCGCTCGGCGATCGCCACAGGTGGCGCAGGTCGTCATGGCCATGGTGACGTCGAAGGCGAACAGATCGCCGAACGCGCCGGCCGCGGCATTGCCGTCCAGAGCTGTGTCCACGTCAACCTCCTGTCGGTCCGAACCGCTCGGTCTTGATCCGCCCCGGTGCGTGGCCCAGCTCCACCAGGGCGTCGGCCACCGTCTCGACGAAGCCTGTGGGCCCGCACACGTAGCAGTGGGGCTGCGCCGACGGTGGCCAGCCCTGCTCGGCGAGCAAGCCGGCATCGACTCGCCCCCGGTGCCCGCCCCAATCCGGCGGAGACTCCCGCGTGAGGGTCACCGTCACCGCCCGCCGCGGCCCCACCAGCGCCTCGAGCTCACGTCGGTAGATGACATCACCCAAGGTGCGCGCCGACTGCACGAGGTGCATCGCCGCCGCGCTGCCCGACCCGGCATGGTGCTGCAGCATGGCCCGGAGGGGCACGACCCCGGAGCCGCCGCCCACCAGCAGGACCGGGGCGTCATCGCCGGCGTCCCAGACGAACCAGCCGCCGATGGGCCCGCGCAGCTCGAACTGGTCGCCTACGTCGGCCACGGTGGTGAGGTACGGCGACACCTCGCCGTCGTCGATCCGCTCGACCGTGAGCTCCAACCGATCGGACCCCGGCGGGGAGGCGATCGAGTAGCTCCGCTGGGCCTGGTAGCCGTCATCGGCCGTCAGCCGCACATCGACGTGCTGACCGGCCCTGTGACCCGGCCAGTCCGGGACGTCGAGCCGGAGCGTCACCGCCCGGGCGGTCTCGGGGACCGTCTCGGCGACGGTGGCGACGAGCCAGCGCACCGGGGTCAGTCTCCCCAGTAGCGCTGCTCACGCCACGGATCGCCGTAGTTGTGGTAGCCGACGCTCTCCCAGAATCCCGGCTCGTCCTGGTCGCCGAGCCGCAGCCCGCGCACCCACTTCGCGCTCTTCCAGAAGTACAGGTGCGGGACCAGCAGCCGGGCCGGGCCGCCGTGCTCGGGCTCGAGGTCCTCGCCCTCGAAGCCGTAGGCCACCCACGCCTGGCCGTCCAGCACGTCGGCCAGCGGCAGGTTGGTCGTGTAGCCCCCGTCGCCGAACGCGACGACGTACTCCGCCGCCGTGTCGATGCCGTCCAGGATCGTGTCGACCGAGACGCCGCGCCAGCGGGTGCCGAGCTTGGACCACTTGGTGACGCAGTGGATGTCGACCGTGATGTCCTCGGCCGGCAGCGCCAGGAACTCCTCCCAGCCCCAGCGGGCGAGGGCGTCCCCGGTGTCGTCGACGACGGTGAGATCCCAGTCGTCCAGGGAGACGTCCGGGGTCGGCCCCGCGGTCAGCACCGGGAAGTCGTCCACGATGTACTGCCCCGGGGGCACCAGACCGGCCCCCGGCTGGCGTCGACGACCCTGGAACCCACGACTCACGACCGGCATGCGCTGCTCCTCTCGCCGAGCGGCAGGCCACCGAGTGGCATGCCACGACCTGTGCCTCGCCTGCCCGGCCGCCGGGACGATCGGGTCGCCGTCACGAGGGCCGGGCCACCGTGCCGGCCGGCACCAGCGACACGGCGAGCTCGATGTCGACCTCCCCGGCCAAGGTGACGCCGCCGCCGGGCACCGGTGCGTTCCAGTTGATGCCCCACTCGCCCCGTTGCACCTTGGCGGTCGCTCTCAGGCCGAGCCGAGGGTTGCCCAGCAGGTCGGGCGCCCGGCCGTACACATCTACGTCGAGCCGGACCGGCTGGGTGATGCCACGGATGGTCAAGTCGCCGTGCACCGTGTAGCGGCCCGCGGCCAGCACGGTTGCGCCCAGGGAGCGGAACGTGATCTTGGGATGGCGCTCGACGTCGAAGAAGTCCTCACTGCACAAGTGGGCGTCGCGCTGGGGCATGGCGGTGTCGACGGACGAGGCGTCGATGTCGACGTCGACCTGGGTCGCCCCGAGGTGCAGTGGATCGAGCACGACCGTGCCCGAGAACGAGGTGAACCGACCGCGCACGAGCGTGAACACCGCATAGCGGGCGACGAACTCCAGCGCCGAATGGGTCGGATCCACCTCCCACGGTCCCGCGAGCGGCGACAGGTCGTCGCCGGCGTGAGCGTTGATGAGCGCGTGGTCCTCGGGCATCTCCGACCTCCGCATCGTGCCGACGGAGCCATACTCGCACGCCACCACGCTGCTCTCCGTCCAGTGCGCATCGCACCCGTGCCGGGGCGCCCGGCTTGGCGGGGGGCCGTCTGGCACGATCGTGCCCGTGACGCCGCATGACGAGGAGCCGGCCCCTGGTGTCCCGCCACGCTCCCCGGCCGCCGGGAGGCCGCGGTGGCGGGTCATCGTCGCGGTCCTCACCGCCATCGTGGTCGTCGCCGGCGGGGCCATCGCGGGCGCGCGCCTCACGGCCGACAGCGATGGCGGTACCGCGCCGGCCGACCTGCCCGCCGAGCTGTCCGGCGCGGGCACCCCGCTGCCGCACGGGATGCAGGTGCCGAACGGCGCCGAGCTCGTCGGGCCGGTGGTGGTGACCGAGGTGGCCGCGGGCGGCGAGCCGGCCACCTGGTTCGCGGTGCTCGCCGTCGTGGGGGACGACCCCCTCGCGGCGTGGTCCGAGTACATCGGCCAGATCGCCGCCGCCCACCCGGACCTGGGCCTCGACGCGGCCGCGGCCCCGGGCTGCATGCCGTACGACGGCCCGAACGCCCCCGAGACCGGGTCGTCCCCATCGCGGGCCTCGATCCGCTGTGCTCGCTCCACGTGGGCCGGGCCTCCGCCGAGCTGACCAGCCCGATGGGCGACGTCACCGGTCGCTGGCTGCTCACCGTCTCCGGCAACACCGGCAGCGACTGGCGCGCCGCCGCCGACCTCGCCGGCATCGCCTCCTGGCCGGGGCTGGAGCCCCCGCGGCCCCAGCCGGCGCGACCCCGGCCCGGCGTCGGGGAGCCGCTCGCGCCCGACACCACGGCGTATGACGGCGACGCCGAGCGGTACGTCCTGCTCGACGGGAGCGAGCTGGTGGCGCAGTACGGCGTGGGCTCGCTCACGGGCGGGTTCGGCGTGCTGCTGCGGGTCACACCCGATGCCGACGTCGCCGACGTCGCCGCGGCCTACGCCGACCAGGCCGTCCAGTTCGAGGGCGAGCCGGTGCCGCCGCCCGACACCGTGAGCCACGACGAAACGACGGTCACCCGGTACAGCCCGCCCGGCGGCGCCGGCGGCTACTCGGGACTGATCACCGCGGTAGACCGGCCCGGCCCCGACGACTACATCCTCTACGAGCTGTCCAACGACTGAGCGGGGTGCGGGCTACGGGTGGGCGACGACGAGCCGCATCCCGACGTCCAGCTCGTCGAGGTCTCGGAGGTGGCCGTGACGCCGGTCCCAGGTTCCCTCCCTCAGGTCCTGGTCCACCTCGGCGACGACTCGCTCCACGACAGCTGGGTCCATCCGGGCGAACCCCGAGGTGGCGTTCCGGGCCGTCTCGTCCAGCACGCGCTCCGGGTGCGCCCAGAACGAGGCCAGTGTCCAGTCCGGGGTGTCCCGCGCCGTGAGGATCGTCTCCACCTCGACGGTTCCGCCGAGCCACTCGGCGAGCTGCGCGAGGGCGGGGAACGTGGCGCGGTCGAGGGCCGCGGCCTCAGGGAGGTAGTCACGCAGCAGCCACATGCCGGCGCACACGTCGGCATCGAAGGTGAGGATCACGACGGGCCCGCGGGCGACGCGACGAAGCTCGCGCACACCGGCCTCCAGCTGATCGTCCCAATGGTGGACCGTCAGGATCGCCATGGCCGCGTCGACGCTGCCGTCGCGCAGCATGAGCGGTGCGGCAGAGCCGCGGATCGCGGGGACGAGCTCGGCCGGACGCTGCGCGGCCATCACGTCGCTCGGCTCGACCGCGATCACGTACCGGTTCCGGGGTTCGTACGAGCCCGCGCCCGCGCCCACGTTGACGACGGTTCTGCTGTCGCCAAGGGCAGACAGGATGCGATCTCGGAGCCGCGGGTCCTCCCGGCGGGTTGAGGCGTAGTCGCCACCGATCTCGTCGTACCGGGCCGCGATCATGGCGACGAACGTAACCTCGAACGGAGTGTCACCACCCTGCCGGTCAACGCTGGTGGCGCCGGGGTGCAATTCGGTGGACGGCCGCTCGGCCGCTTGAGATCGTCTGGTACCTGCCACCGAGGAGGTGAACACCATGAAGCTTGCCGAGGCCCTCGCGCTGCGGGCCGATGCCCAGAAGCGCCTGGCCCAGCTGCAGTCGCGCGCCGTCTCCAGCGCCCGTTATCAGGAGGGCGAGGAGCCGATCGAGCAGCCGACCGAACTGCTGGCCGACGCCCGGACCACCACCGACGAGATCGAGTCGCTGATCCGGCGCATCAACCGCACCAACGCCGCCACCGAGCTCGAACCGGGCCTGACCATCACCGATGCCATCGCCCAGCGCGACGTCCTGGCGCTCCGGCGCAAGCTGGTGACGTCGGTGGCGGACGCGGCGGCCGAGTCGGCGAGAACCCGAACGTCCGGATGTTCGTGGAGCGCCAGGTGCGCAGCGAGCTGCGCCTGCTCACCGACGTCCCCGTCGGTGACCTCCGCCGGGAAGCCGACGACCTGGCCCGCCAGTACCGCGAGCTGGACGTCCGCCTCCAGGTCCCTGCGCTGGCCGGCCCCCGACCGATGTGACGATCAGCGACTGGCTGAGCGGCCGAACTTCCGGGCCGACAGCCAGGCGAAGACGACGGTGATCCCAACGGCCCAGGCCAGCGCGATCCAGGCGTCGTTGCCCGGGGAGCGGCCGTTGTAGAGGGCTCGGGTGGCATCGGTGACGTAGGTGAACGGGTTCGCGTCGGCGATGGGCTGCAGCCAGGACGGCATGTTGGCCGGATCGACGAACGCCGACGACACGAAGGTGAGCGGGAACATCCACAGGAACCCGGCCGAGTTGGCGGCCTCGACCGAGCTCACCGACAGGCCCACCCAGGCCTGC
>DASRJN010000289.1:0-4904 GCA_035649455.1 Acidimicrobiales bacterium | reverse complement strand
TGGCCCTCCGCACGTTACGGCTGGATCACAAAGCGGAAAGTCTGGAAACCAAACCGGGGGGGCTACGCGTCAGTAGGGGTAGAGCACGCAAAGTCGTGGCTGCCGGCAAGAACGAACCCCCTATCTGAACGCCGGAGGACGAGCGGTGAATCGGCGGATAGCTGGAGAGTGGCGCCTGTGGCGCCGCATAGGCAGACATGCCCGGGCGCTGGGTGGTGGACGGCGGCGGATGGCGATCGTCGGGTTAGCGAGCGTGGTGGCCTTGGTCGGGTTCGGGCTGATGGCGCGTGACTGGAACGCCACCCTGGACGCCACCGATCGGGCGAACGATCGGCTCGACCGGACCGAGGCCAAGCTCGACCGGACTCAGGATGACCTCGGCGCCACGGTGGAGATCGTCGATGCCAACCGCGTCGCCCTGGCCGCTGCGATCAGGACGCGGCTCGCGCGTGAGGCCGAGCGGAGCCAGAGCCAGGGCACCTACGACGCGAACGTGCAGTGGCTGCAGGGGCTCCAGGGCGCCCTCGACGACGCGAGCGCCGCACTCGTGGTCAGCACGGGACAGCTGGACGCGCTGCAGAGCTGCGTGGCCGGCGCCACCGAAGCGCTCAACCAGGCCGCGGCTGGTGACACTGGCGGGTTGGCGGTCACCGTGCGTGGCATCCAGGGCGTGTGCGCCGAGGCGGGGGTGCAGCTGTGAGCATCGACTTCGTCGACCCCGAGGTCCACAAGCCCGCAACGGATGCTGACGCCGAGGGCGGAGGGGACAAAGCGCAAGGCAACGCAGACGAAGCCAACAACGCAGGCAGCGGGGGCCCCAGGCGCAAGGGTCGGGCCGACTGGCGGAGACGGGTCATCGCCATCGTGGCCGTCCTGGTCGTGGTCGTGGCCATCGGCGGGCGGACCACGGCCAAGGCGCGGCTCGGTAGTACCGAGGACCAGCTCGCGGCGACCGAGGCCGACCTCGAGGCCCACCAGGACTCGCTGGCCAACGCGCAGTCCCGCCAGGCCGAGACCCAGGCCAGCATCACCCGGGTCCAGGGCGCGATCGACATAGCCGTCGCCGATCGGGCGCAGCTCGAGACGATGATCGCCGACCTGCAGGCCCAGATCGGGGCGGTCGACTCCCAGGCCACCCGGACCGCGGCGGCCCAGGACCTGGTGAACGCCCACTCGGCGGACGCCCGGACCTGCTTCGACGGGGTGTCGTCCGCCGTGGACGCCAACCAAGTTGACAACGACCAGATGTCAGTCACCGCCATGCGCAACGCGGCGGCCGCTTGCAGTCGCACCCTGGCTTACGCCACCGGGGCCGTGTTCCCGTTCGACTTCGCCGACCCGTTCGTGCTGCGGGCCGGGGGTGCCTACTACGGCTACTCGACCAACTCCGGAGCCGGCGACATCCAGGTCATCCGGTCCACCGATCTCACGAACTGGGAGATCGTGGGCAACGGCCTCGCTGGCGTCCCCGGGTGGGCGGCCGAGGGCGCGACCTGGGCGCCGTCGGTGCTGGCCCGCAACGGCAGCTACGTCGTCTACTACACGGTCAAGGACCGGGCCTCGGGCAAGCAGTGCATCTCGCGGGGCGTGGCGACCTCACCGGCCGGCCCGTTCCTGGACAACACGACCGGCCCGCTCGTCTGCCAGGTGGACCGCGGCGGCTCCATCGACCCCAGCCCGTTCGTCGACGGCGACGGCCGCGCCTACCTGCTCTGGAAGGCCGAGGGAGTGGGCGCACCCCAGACCATCTGGTCACAGGAGCTGACGGCCGACGGCCTGGGCCTCACCGGCGAGCCTCACGCATTGATCTCGGCCGACCGCTCCTTCGAGCGGGGCGTGGTGGAGGCCCCGTCGATGTTCCGGGAGGGCGGCGCCTACTTCCTGGTCTACGCGGCGGCCGATTGGAACTCCCGGCACTACACCACCGCCTACGCCACCTGCTCCGGGCCGGCCGGCCCCTGCAGCAAGCCCGCCGACGGGCGGATCCTGTCCTCGGGCAGCCACCTCGCGGGGCCCGGCGGCGTCGAGGTGTTCCGGGACGGGGACGGCGCCCTGTGGGTCGCCTTCCACGCCTTCTCCGAGCCCAACGTGGGCTACCCGTCCAGCCGCTACCTGCACCTGGCCCGCCTGCGGGTGTCCGGCGGTGGCCTCAGCGTCGAATCCACGACATGACCGCCACCTACGTCATCGATCACGCCATGGTCACGCTGGACCGTCTCGACGTGCCCGCCGCGATGCGCCGCCTCGACGAGATCGTGGCCGCGTACATCGAGGTATACGCCCACACCGGGGACCCGTTCTTCGGCGAGGAGCGGTTCCGCCTGCAGCTCGCCGGCCACATGCAGGCCCCCGCCTGGGAACTGGTGACCGCCGATCTCGACGGCGAGCTGGTCGGGTTCACGTATGGCTTCGCACTCCCGGCCACCACCGCGTGGTGGCGGGAGCTGGTGACCAAGGTCCCCATCGGGTTCACCGACGAGGACGGCCACCGCACGCTCGCCATCAGCCAGATGGTGGTGCGGGCCCCGTGGAGGCGGCAGGACGTCGCCCGCCGCCTCCACGACACCTTGCTGTCGGGCCGCTCGGAGAAGCGGGCGACCTTGCTCGTCGAGCCGGACAACCAGGCGGCGCAGGCGGCCTACGCGGCCTGGGGGTGGCACAAGGTGGCCCAGCTCCGGCCTGGGTCGGCGGGCGCGCCGCTTTACGCCGTGCTCGTCCTCGAGCGGTGACGGCCGACGTCAGGTCGGCCGATCGAAGCCGAGGTTGTTGCAGCTCTCGCACACCTCTTCAGGGATCACGCCCCAGCGCATGAGCAGTGCGAACACCCGGCAACCGATGCAGAATCCGAAGATCGACTCGAGGCCGGCGGCCACGAGCAGCAGGGCGACCAAGGCATACGCCGCGCCGGTGAGCCCGAACCCGAAGTGCAGGACGGCCGCGCTCAGGGTCACCACCGCACCGATCCCCTGGGCGAAGCGCTTGGGCGGGCCGGGCACCAGACGCGGCTGCACCCGCAGCCGGGGCGTGACCACCCGGGTCACCACCTGGCCGAGCGGGCTCAGGGTCGGCCCGGTGAGCACGCGGGCCACGAACCCGTAGGCCAGTGGGGCCACCAACCACGGCTGGCGGCCCACGAGGATCACGAGGGCAACCGCCACGACCCCGCCGGCCACCAGTCGGGCCGAAACCTCGTTGACGGGGTTGGGAAAGCGGAACAATGAGGCCATGACAGAGTGCGCAACGCCCACCGGGACCCCGGGATTCCCGTCCCTGGCATCACGCGATTCATCGGGGGCGGCTCTGGGTAGGTGGCGGACATGAGCGACTCCGACCAGCCTGGCGAGGATTTCGACACCGACATCGTCGGCGCCGAGTACCCGCCCGACGCGCCGCTGGGTGTCGACGAGCTGGCGGGCCGGCCGCGATCGGAGCGAGCTCGCCTGGAACCGGAGGCATGGGAGCGGCCCGAGCGCTCCGATGCCGACGACCGGACCGTGGTGCTCGACGAGGATGGTGCCCCGGTCGGCGATGACGACTTCGGCCCCCTCGCCGACGATGACCAGTTCACCGGGGACGAGACGACTCGCGACTATCCGGGCGAGCAGTTGCCCACGGCAGCCGAGGACGCAGCTGTGCACCTGGACGAGGACGAGGACTGAGGCGCCGCTTCCTCGGTCACCGGTATACCGTCTAACGGTATGAGTGACATTGCGGCCGCGCTGCCGCTACGGGAGCCGACGTTCCTGATCCTGACGGCGCTGGCCGGGGGGCCGGCACACGGCTACGGCATCCTGCGCAGCGTCGAGGACATGTCGGACGGCCGGGTGCGGCTGCGGGCGGGGACCCTGTACGGCGCCCTGGCCCGGCTGGAGGGTGAGGGCTACGTCGAGTTCGACCACGAGGAGAGCGAGGGCGGGCCCGTTCGCCGCTACTACCGGCTGACCGGCCCGGGCCGGCAGCTGCTGGCGGCGGAGGCCGACCGGCAGGCGGCCAACGTCGCTCTGGTGCGGGCGCGGCTGCGACCGGCCGGGGGCTGACGTGTTCGACTGCGCCTTGGATGCTGCGGCCCGGGCGATCCCCGATCCCCGCTGGCGCGGCGAAGTGTTGGACGTCGCCCGGCGAGCGGGGGCGGACCAGGGGGTCGTGGGACGTGCTCGGGAGGTGGTGGCGACCGCCGCGTTCGGCCTGCGCCTGCGCTCGCTGCGGGCGACCGGTGGGCGGGCGGGCGAGGCCTGGCGGCAAGGGGCTCGGCTGGGAGCGGGGCTGCTGCTGGTCACCGCGTGGGTGGGGAGCATCGCCGCCGTCCGAGACGACCCGCCGGGGGCGGGGGGCGAGGTCGCCAGCGTGGTCGCGGCCCTGGCGCTCGCGGCCGCGCTGGTGGCAGCGGTGGGGGGACACAGGCTCGCCCTGGTCGCGGCGACTGCGGCGGCACTGGCTGCGTTGTGGGCGGGCGCGGGATGGGACCCGGTTTCCACCGCTGTTGCCGTCGCGCTCGGGGCGATGGTGGTCGCCGATGGCGGACGAATGTGGCAGCGGCTGCGGGCCGTCGCGGCTGGCGGCGGTCAGGAGGTGGACGTGCTGGACGCAGCGCCCGGGCGCGGCCTGCGGCAGCGACCGTGGCGACCGCTACGCGGGACGATCGCGGCGACAAATGGGATGGGCCCGGAGCAAGGTCTGGGCGGATCCGGGGGCGGCGTGGAACGGCCGTCGCGACGGCTGGACGGGAAGGCGGCGGTCAGCGTCGCACTGGCGGGCGCGGCACAGGCGGACAGTGCGGAGGCCGGCGGCCCACATGCAGGTGGGACGATCGCGGCGGTCGGCGGCGCACTGGCGGGCGTTGCGGAGCCGGGCGTTGCGGAGGCGGGCGGCGCAGAGGCCGGCGGCAGACAGGCGGACACGGCACA
>DASRJN010000288.1:0-5741 GCA_035649455.1 Acidimicrobiales bacterium | reverse complement strand
ACACTCAGTCGCAGAGGAAGCCGTTCACCTCATCGACGAACCGTGCCCATGCGGGCTCGTCGTGCAGCAGGATGTGGTTGGGGCTGTCGAGCACGACGAGTCGACTGTCGGGGATCAGCGTGGCGAGACTCCGCCCCTCGTCGAGGGGTGCCCGCCGGTCACCGCGGGCGTGGATGACCAGGGTCGGCGCCTGCACGCGTGGTGCGAGCGAGGCGACGTCGAGCCGATTGGTGGCGGCCATGAGCCGCGCCGCGTTCGCGGGCGTCGTCGTGCGCCGCTGCAGCTCGTCGAACGCAGCCCACTGCTCGCGGGTGCCTTCGGGCATGAACTGCAGCGAGAAGACATGGCGGAAGGCCGGGTCGTCGCGACCCCAGCCGAGCTCGGCCAGCTCGACCAGGAGCTCGGCTTCTCGCTTCTCTTCGAGGGTCCGCGCCCGTGCCATGCGACCTCGTGCGAACGCGCCGTACAACACGAGCTTGCTGACCCGATCGGGATGGCGGGCGGCGTAGGCGACCGATGCCGCGCCCCCACCGGAGATGCCCAGCAGCGCGAAGCGTTCGAGCCCGCACGAGTCGACCACAGCTTCGAGGTCGGCAACCTTGGTGTCGATGGACACCTGGTCGACCTGCCAGTCGGACAGCCCGCAGCCGCGCTCGTCATAGCGAATGAACCGGTGACCACGCGACAGCTCCTGCAACCAGTGACGCCAGACGAGGCTCTCCCAGTCGTAGTCGAGGTGGGACAGCCAGTGCGCGGCCTTCACCAGCGGTGGCCCGTCGCCTGAGGTGGCGTACGCCACCTGGACGCCGTCCGCCGACTGGCAGAACCGGATCTCCTGGCGCACTGCAACTCGCCCGTCGGAGACCGCAGCGGTCGTAGGACCAGACTCGGGCGTCACGAACACCTCGACCGGGGCGACGAAGCGGTAACCACGCCCATGCACGGTGTGGATGACCTGCTGGGACTGGCCGTCGTCGCCCACCGCCTGCCGCGCGGCCTTGACCCGGCTGGTCAGCGCGGACTCGCTGACGAAGGTCGTCTTCCACACCGTGTCCAGAAGCTCAGACTTCGGGACGACGCGGGTGCGGTGCTGGACGAGGTGGGCGAGCACGTCGAAGACCTGCGGCTCGACTGCGATCCTCTCGCCGTTCCGCCGGAGCTCGTACTGGTCGAGGTCGAGCTCGTAGTGGTTGAACGTGTAGATCATGCCGATCCGCCCCGGTGCGCAGCGCCAGCCTACGGCATCGCCTGCCTTCGGTAGATCCTTCCGCGCGACTGCCATGCTGGCTCGGTGAGCACGGATCGAGAGCGCCGACGTAGCCGAGGCAGCTCGCGCCCACGCCTACCTGGCTGGGTTCCTGCTGACCGCCCTCGCCCACGCTCGACACGAAACACCCGACGAATCGTGCCAATTCATCCGGCGTCTCCTGGCATGAGACTGGCCTTCGACGACGTCTCGTCGAGCGCCGACAAACCACGCGGACGGGTCCGAACCGCCCAGGTACCTTCGTCCAATGGCGCCGCGCATCGAGGCTCGCACGCTGAAGGGCTTCTCCGATGAGCTGCCGGAGCGCGCGATCGTCAAGGAGCGGTGCATCGCGGTCGCCAAGCGAGTCTTCCGTGACTTCGGGTTCGCACCGATCGAGACGCCTGCGCTCGAGTACAGCGAGGTCCTGCTCGGGAAGCTGGACCCGGACAGCGAAGTGCAGCGGCAGATCTACCGCTTCCGCGACCACGGGGATCGAGATGTCGCGCTCCGGTTCGATCTCACCGTTCCGTTCGCCAGGTTCGCGGCCCAGCATCGCCAGGCGATCGGGATGCCGTTCCGGCGCTACCACATCGGCCCCGTCTGGCGCGGCGAGAACCCGCAAGCAGGCCGCCGGCGCGAGTTCCTGCAGTGCGACATCGACATCATCGGGACCGCGTCGGCCGCCGCCGACGGCGAGGTGCTCGCACTCGTGTGCCACCTCATGGGTGCGCTCGACGTCGACCGCTACGAGCTCCGGGTGAACGATCGCCGGCTGCTGCTGTCCAAGTTCGCCGAGGCGGGTGTGACTGCCGGGCTCGAGCCGGTCCTGCGTGTCGTGGACAAGCTCGAGAAGCAGGGGCCGGTGGCCGTGGCCGACGAGCTGGAGAGGATCGGGCTCTCGTCCGATGCGACGCGCGCAGTGCTCGATGTGTGTGCGATCCGTGGTCAAGCGGTTGAGCTCCTCCAGACACTCGGCACCGAGGCCGAGCACCTCCGCGAGGTCGTCGACGTGGCCGTCGCCGCCGGTGCCGATCCGAGCAAGCTGGTGCTCGACCTCTCGATCGCGCGGCCTCGACTACTACACGGGCACTGTCTTCGAGACATTCCTGGCCGACCTACCCGCGATCGGGAGCATCTGCTCGGGCGGCCGCTACGACGACCTTGCCGCGCTGTACGCCCAGGAACCTCTTCCCGGCGTCGGCGCATCGCTGGGGCTGACGCGCCTCATCGATGCGTGGGAGCAACTCAAGCTGCTCGGCGAGGAGCCGAGCACGCCCGCACCCGTTCTCGTCCTCCAGGTCGCCGATTCGGCCGAGGAGTCGACGCGGGTCGCGAGGCGTCTGAGAGATGCCGGGATCGCAACCGAGGTCTATCCCGACGCCAAGAAGCTTGCGCACCAGTTGCGCTACGCGGAGCGCAAGGGACACCGAGCCGTGATCCTGTACGGACCGGACGAGCAAGCGCGCGGGGTGGTGAAGGTCCGGGACATGTGCGCTCGGTCCGAGCTCACGGTCGACCAGAGCGAACTGGCGGATCACCTGACGGAGCTGCTGCGTCAGAACCGGACGGCAGTGGGGTTAACCCCAAGGTCAACTCGGGGGCATCCCTGATTTCGCCGGCGGGCGAGGTTCGTCACACTGCGATGCATGGAGAAGATGAGTCTGTTCGACCAGATGCAGGAGTCCCTGGAGCGTCACTCCACGCACCGGCGGCGGACGATCTTCCTCGACGGCAAGGCCGCCGCGGTCGCCGTCTCCGGCGCTCTCCAGGAGCGACTGCCCGGGACGCCATGGCACGAGGATCGGTTCCAGCGATGCTTGGTCACCGACGGGCAGGGCGGCAGCCTGGTCGTACTGGCGACGAGGGAGACCCTCGACTCGGACCGGCGGGGCGCCGTGCACATCACCCTGACGACTCACGGACTGGACGACGACACCTTTGCCGCCGCCCGGGAGGACTGGTGGTGCTGGTGGTCGTCCCAGGTCGAGTCCGCGCAGCTGGCCATCAACTGAGCCTGCCGCTCGCGGCGTGGTGCCGGGATGTCTGGATCCGTCCGTCACGTACGCCAGCATGGCTCTGCGATATTCGGTGTTGCGTGACGGGGGATCGGTCTTGGACCAACCCGAGAGGCGTACCGCTGCGCTCGGCTAGTTGATCTATTCGGTCATGCCGCCGAGGCATGGCTCCGTACCCTGGCGGGGGTGGACAGTCTGAGCGGGCAGCCGCTGCACCCGGCGGTGGAGCGGATCGTGCGCGAGCACGGTGGCCACGACCTCCTGGCCGTGCTCGGGCAGCAGCTGAGCGGCGCCGACCTCACGGCGTTGTTGCTCGAAGTGACGCGCCGGCGCGCGGCCGCACTGTCTCCGGCCGACGTGCTCGCCGCCTACGAGCGAGATCGCTTCGTGCAACCGGCAGCCGTCGAGGCGCGCCGTCTCCTGGAGGTCGAGATCCTCGCGCTCGATGCCGTCACACCGCCCTTCGTGCCGGTCGCCACCTCACCGCTCGCCCCGTTGGGGACTCACTCGGTCGTCGCCGGCGTCCATCAGAACCGGGTTGTCACCACCGTGCGTCGCAGCGAGGTGGCCGCGGATCCCACCACTTCGCTGGCCCTCGAGGCCGCGGTTCGCCGGAGGCGGCTGCTCGCCCTCGATCCGCGATCGAGCGCGATCGTTCACCTGGCGTCGGTCGACCGTGTCGTCCGAGCCCAGCGATTCGACGGGCCGCGCACGTTCCCTCATTTCACCCTGCTGGGTCTCGTGTCCGCCGGTCGCGACCGCGGGAACCGCTCCTTCGAGCTCGAGACGATGCGAGAGCACCTGCGCGCCCTCGTCAGGGTCACCGAGCGTCTCGGCTTTCCTCGCGTCACGATCGAGCTCACGGACTTCGGCGGGCGTCACGGTGATGTGCTCGAGGCCCTCATGACCGCGGTGGCCCGGGACTCCACACAGATCACTGCCCGGCCGGAGCGCACAGCCGCACGCGGCTACTACCCGAACATGTGCTTCAAGCTGAACGTCGTCAGCGATGGGGAGAGCGTGGAAGTCGGCGACGGCGGCATCGTGACCTGGACCCAGTCCCTCCTGGGGAGTGGCAAGGAGCGCCTGATGACGAGTGGGCTGAGCCTCGAACGTCTCGCGCTGATCACGTGAGCCGTCGCCGCAGCGCGCGCCGATCTGGTAGCTCCCGGGCGGGGTGTCCGCGGGGACGCCGATCCATCCGGACCGAGATCTGGCACCCGGGGGCGCGACCGCCCATTCAGGCCGCGGCGTTATCGTCGCCGCGGCCTGGTCCCAGGGTTCATGGCAGGGGAGGCGACAGCATGGCCGGACGACAGCGGCAGCTTGGCGCCGCAGTTGCGGTCGTGGTGCTCGCGGCCACACCGGTAGTGGCGTGCGGCGGCGATGGCCGCGCCTCGGACGAGCCGGCAGCCACCTCCTCGACCTCCTCGACCACCGCAGCAACGACCACCACGAGCGTTCCCGACGTTCCCACCGAGGACGTGGCGTTCACCAGCGCCGACGGCGTCGCACTGGTGGGCCGCATCTACGGCGAGGGAGCCACGGCGATCGTGGCCTCGCATGAGTCGGGCGGATCCAAGGCCAACTTCGCGCCGTCGGCGCCCCGACTGGCGGCCGCCGGCTTCACGGTCCTCGCCTACGACAGCCGGGGCGATGGTGCGTCGGACCCCGGTGACCCTCAGCAGCGCGTCCTGGACCTGATCGCCGCCGTCGACCTGGCGCGGGCTCGTGGCGCCACGAAGGTGTTCCTGCTCGGCGCCAGCCGCGGGGGAGCCCTCTCGCTCACCGGCGCCATGCAGATCCCCGTCGATGGTGTCATCACCATCTCCGCGCCCCCACCGGCGGACGACCCGGCGTCGGTCGCCGCCGTGACCGCGCCGAGCCTCTATGTCAACAGCGAGAACGACGGCAACGCCGAGAGCACCCAGGCGATGTACGACGCCGCCAACGAGCCACGGCAGCTCCAGATGTACCCGGACAGCGGTCACGGCGTTGCCTTGTTCGCTCGGCACGCCGACCTGGTCGACCTCATCGTGAGCTTCGTCCGCGCGCACGGAGGAGCCTGATCCGTGCTGGCGCCGCACCCTCCTGATGGGCGGCAGCCTCATGGCGGTGGCCACGCTCGTCGGCGCCGGCCTGCCGAGCCTCGACGGCGCCGTCCTCCTGCTCGAAACCGAACGCCCACCTGGCCTCGGCCTCGGCTTCATCGACCGCCAGCTCACCCAACTGCTCCGTTCGGGAGCACTCCGTGGGCTCCAAGCGATCGCCCTCGGCCGGTTCCCCGGCTACGAGAACTACGTCGACCGAGGCTGGACGCTGCTCGACGTCGTCGCCGACCGCTTGCCCGACCTTGGGATCCCCATCCTCGGCGGGCTCGAGCTCGGGCACGGCCCCGACCCCCTCGCCACCGTCCTCGGCACCCCGGCCCATCTCGACGCCGACACCGGAACCCTGACGGTCCAACCCGCCGCACA
>DASRJN010000287.1:0-3791 GCA_035649455.1 Acidimicrobiales bacterium | reverse complement strand
GTGCCCGGCGATGGCGGCGGCCGTTGGGATCGGGTCCTCGTACGCCCACACGATGCCGTCATGCCGCTCGCCGCCCACTTCGGCGCTCCAGTAGGACGCCTCGCCCTTGAACGGGCAGGTGGTGTGGAACGACGTCGCCTGCAGCAGGTCCATGCGGATGTCGCTCTTGGGGATGTAGTAGCGGGCCGGCAGCCCGGTCTCGTCGAGGCGGAGGGCATTGTCGGTCGCCGCCATCAGCTCCCCACCGAGGCGGACCTCCACGTGCGCGTCGATGGGCATGACCGTGACGGTGTGGCCAGAGCTCATGCTTGCTTCAACCGGGACTGCGACGCCACCATTCCCGGCCGCGGCCCGCCACCCGCGGTCCACTCCCCCGCCCATACCGGGCGGCCGCCGGCTGACAGCCGTGTCGTTTCGCGGTCAGCTTCGGGTCGCTGCACTAGCCGGCCGCGGGCGGCATGCCCTTCGCCCCTTCGGCCCTCGCCGCGAGCCGCTCGGCCACGAGCCGCCTGCCCTCTTCGGTGTTGGCCAACTTGTCCTCCAGGCGTGCCCGTGCCTCGGGTGACGTGCGGTAGAGCTCGGCCAGCTGTGCGTTCGCCCGTTCGTCGCTGGAGGTGTCGCTGGTCACCCAGCCATCCGGCCCGTGGGCCGCGCCCGGACCGCCAGGCAGGGGGATGGCTGGGGGTTCGTCGGCAGGCGTGTAGTCCCACTCAGCGTAGAAGTCCTTGCGGGTCCACCCCACGCTCTGCGCCTCCTGGATCGGGGGCTTGGAACGGTGGGGCCCCAGGAAGTACTGGCCCAGCGCGATCCCGGTGCCCGCACCCATCAGGCCGGGCGGAGGCCGGTCGAAGTAAGTGCGCCAGAACCGCTCGGAGAAGAACACCGCGCAATAGTCCAGCCGGACATACTCGTCGATGAAGACGTACCCGGTGTCGACCAGATGCGGCCACAGGCCCAGCAGGCACTGGTGCATGCTCGCCTGGTGGTCGACGTCCAGGTAGGCAGCGACGATCGGCTCGGTGTGGTCCGCGAGGGTTTCGGAGAACCAGCCCTTGCGGAACCGGCAACGCTCGACCACGCCGTGGCGCTCGACGTTCTCACGCACCTCCTGCAGGTCGCCACAGTAAGCCCCCTCGCCGAGCGGGCTGGCCCAGCGGTCGCCTGCGGCGGGCGGTGGTAGGCCCTCGAAGCTGTCGTAGACGATCAGGTCCCGCCCGACCATGTCCGCGATGATCGAGAGGTTGGCGGTCGTTCCGCCCTTCCAGCACCCGGCCTCCACGATCACGCCGTCGACGTGGGGCGGGATCGACAGGATCTTGGCGGCCATCGCCAGGTGGGCCCGGAACGACGTGCCTGTCTGGATCTGCTTGGTAGTGCGGCGCATCCTGCAAGCGAGCGACAACGCTCGCCGCAGCGTGACCCCGTAGCACTTCTGGATCTGGGGGTCGACGAAGAGGAACACCGCCAGGAAGGGCAGCGACAGGAGCTCATAGCCGGACCGGACCTTGCGGCTGACCCACTGGTCGCGCGGGCTGCAACCACCGCGGGGTGGGACCGACCCGCCTCGCGAAGGGCCTGACTTCATGCCAGGAGCGAGACGTACTGCTCGGCCGGGTGGGACGGAGCGAAGAACCAGCATTCGACGGCCAAGCGCTCGTCGGTCATCGCCACCTCCTTGTTGAGGTAGGTCCGATGGATGAACCGCTCGTCGAACAGGAACGCGTCTCCGGGCTCGAACTCAGGGCGGATCACCGGTGTGTCAGCTGCGGCATAGTGCACGGCGAACCCGTCGATCCCGACGCCACCGTGCTCGCCGAACGGCAAGATCTCGTCGACGCGTCGCGGCACGATCTCGAGGCCGGGTGCCGGGCGGTCGCCGCCGCAGGGCGTCAGGCTCACCCAGACGTTCATCGCTCGGGTGGAGTGTCCGAGGAAGGAGCCGTCCTGGTGCCAGGCGGTGTAACGGAACTCGGGCTGGACCCGCCGCAGCGACGACTTCTGCAGCGTGAAGCAGGGGCGCTCGCCGAAGTGCTCGCCGATGGCGGCGATCACGCCAGTGGCAGCGAGATCGTCGAGGACCTGAGCGGCTGCGGCTGGGCAGTCGGCCAGCCACCAATTCTGCCGCTGGGCGTGGGCGACGCGGTTCCGTTGCTGCTCACGCGGCACCTGCAGCGTCTGCACGTAGTCCACGGTGGTCCGTTCCTCGGGCGCGCGTTGCCAAGTCTCGCTCGCCTTCTCGATCGACGTTCGTGACCGCTCGACGGCGTTGCGATCGAGGAGTCGGCGCACCACGAGGCAGCCGTGGTGCGCCACCGCAGCACCGAGCAGCGCGCCGTCGAGCTTGTGGGCCTCGATCTCGGGCGGCCGGCCCACGACATCGGGGAACGGGTCCTCGCACGTCGGCGGCCATGGCCGGCGGCCTTCAGGCCGGTACGAGGCCGCTGCCTGATGGCGCAGCTCGATGAGGCGGACCTGCAGCTCGGGCGACGGGTTGGCTCGGTTCTGCGCGATCGCCGCGTCCAGCGCCGCGACCGCGTCGCCGTCATCGAGGAGCCGGTCGACGTCGGCGATCAGCATGGTTCGCACCCCCAGATCAGCACGAGCACGACCCTATTCGCCGGCGGAGGCCCAGGTCGCGTTCCGGCGCGATGGACGCCTTCGCGCGGTCTGAGCTGGCGCTTGCCTGAAAGTTGCTGGAACCTGTCGGGGGTGCCCGACCGTATGGGTCAGCAGCGACACCGGAGGAGGGACATGTCTCGATCCACGCGTGCGCGCCGCGTGAGCGTGCTCATCGCCGCCGGGCTGCTCTGGTTCCTGGCCATGCCGGCCGCAGACGCGGCCGCGGGGCTGGGAACCGTCAAGGAGTACCGGCTGCCCACCACCACCGATCCCCACGAAGCCACGACCGCGTCCGACGGCAACGTCTGGGTGACGGTCGAGGGAGCGTTCGACCCGGCGACGGGCATCACCCCGGGCTCGGTCGCGCGTGTCACCCCGCGGGGCGACATCACGGAGTTCGCCGTGTGCGACGGCTGCATCACCAACGACCTGGTGCAGGGCCCCGACGGGATCATCTACATCAGCGACAACGACGGGCAGCTGCGGCGGATCACGACCTCGGGCGAGGTCCTGAGCGCGATCTCGCCGTGCGGTGAGGTGTTCTGCGATCCGCTCGGTGGCGTGGCGGCGGACTCGACCAGCATCTGGTTCGCGGACTTCTTCAACAACCGGGTCGGTCGCTTCGACGTCTCCACGGCGGGGTTCACGTTCTTCCCGGCCGCCGGCGTCAGCGACGTGGCGGTGGCGCCGGACGGGACGGTGTGGTTCACCGGGTCGGCGGAGATCGGACAGATCGTTCCCGCGGTCGGCGTGGTGAGCCTGACCCCGCTGAGTGCCGAGGGGGCTGGGATCACCGTGGCTCCGAACGGGACCGTGTGGGTGACCGAGGCGTTCGCCGACCTCGTGGCGCGGCTCACGCCGAGTGGATCCGGACCGCACCAGCTCACCGAGTTCCCGACGCCGGATGGCGGGGTGCCCCTCGGGATCGCGGCGGCGCCCGATGGCAACGTCTGGTTCACCCAGAACCTGCGCGGCAACATCGCCCGCATCACCCCCGCCGGCGTGGTGACCGAGGCCAGCAAGGCCATCGACTTCGCCAGCCCCAAGCGACCCGACCCGATCGGGATCACGATCGCCGGCAACGGAGACCCCTGGTACACCTTGTCGCTCACCGACAAGGTCGCCAACCTCAAGCTCCGCTGACCGGGGCCGACATCGCTGGCGGACCTCAG
>DASRJN010000286.1:0-6895 GCA_035649455.1 Acidimicrobiales bacterium | reverse complement strand
GAGCGCGGCCTCGGCCTCGTCCCGCTGGCGCACGTCGGTCAGCTCGACCTCCAGGATCTGGCCGCCGACGCGGTCCTTGAGCTCGCTGCCGGTCCCTTCGGCGATCACCCGGCCGTGGTCGATCACCGCGATCTCGTCCGCCAGCTGGTCCGCCTCTTCGAGGTATTGCGTCGTCAACAGGATCGTCGTGCCGTCGCGGCGCAGGTCGCGGACGATCTCCCAGATCTCGTTGCGACTCCGGGGATCGAGGCCGGTGGTCGGCTCGTCGAGGAAGAGCACACGCGGCCGGGTGAGCAGGCTGGACGCCAGGTCGAGCCGCCGTCGCATCCCGCCCGAGTAGGTCTTCGCCGGACGGTCCGCCGCCTCGGCGAGCTCGAAGCGCTCCAGCAGCTCCCCGGCGCGGTGGCGGGCCTCCGGCCGGGAGAGCCGGAAGAGGCGCCCGAACATCTCCAGGTTCTCGCGGCCCGTCAGCAGCTCGTCGACGGCGGCGTACTGGCCGGTCAGGGCGAGCTGCTCGCGCACGGTCGCCGACTCGGTGACGACGTCGTGCCCGACCAGCTCGGCCCGTCCCGCGTCCGGCGCGAGCAGCGTCGCCAGGATGCGGACGAGCGTCGTCTTCCCCGCCCCGTTCGGGCCCAGGAGGCCGAAGACCGTCCCCTCCCGAACCTCCAGGTCGACGCCGGCCAGCGCCGTCGTGGACCCGAACCGCTTGACGACGCCACTGACATGGACCGCGAGGGCGTTCGTCAGGGGTGCACCCACGAGCCGTGGCCGAGGTCGAGCCGGATCGACTGCAGCACCTGGAACGTCGTGCTCTCGGTGAAGACGTCGGCGGCGCCGAGCACGCCCGTGTACTTCTCGATCACCGGCGCGGCGGCGGTGGCGACCATCTCCTCCAGGAGGCCCCGGAACACCGCCCAGGGGTTGTCCGGGTACTTCTCGATGAAGCGCGTCGGGTCAGCGGTGTCGATGGTCTGCCGGGAGCTCTCGGCGATGTCGGCCATGTACTGCTGGTGCAGGGCGAGGTCCTCGCGGGTGCCGAGCCGGCCGAGGTGGCCGCCGATGAAGTGCGTCCACGAGTAGCCCAGCGCGGTCGCCGGCGCCTCCAGGTAGCCGGGGATGTCCTCGGTCAGGTTCGAGAGGAAGACCGGCGCCCAGCCGGGGTTCACGATGTCGATCATCATCAGCGTGTCGTGATCGGGCAGGTGGATGACGATGTTGTCGGGCGAGTGGTTCGCTCCGTGCCAGGCGAGGGTGATGCGCTGGCCGCCGATCTCGAGGGTGCGCGTGTCCTGGAAGGTCTCCTCGTTCGGGGGCCGGGTCGGGTCGTCGTCGCGGATCAGCAGCCGCCGCGTCTCCTCGTGCCCGATGCGCGTGACGTCCTTGCCGAACAGCGACGACGCGCCGACATGGTCGGCGTGGTGGTGCGAGTAGACGAGGTAGGTGACCTTGTTGCTGACGCCGTTCGCCGACGCGATCTCGTCGATCGCCCGCTGGATGTTGTGGCCGGTCGTCGGGGGCGCGTCCAGCAGCACGACGCCGTCCGACGTGGTCAGGAACGCCGACTGGTAGGTGCCGTCGGTGACCCAGTAGAGGTTCCGTTCGAGCCGGCCGACGTAGTAGCCGTTTTCGTTCAGCGCCGGCCCGAGCGCAGTGCGCGGCACCGGTGCGTAGTCGGGGAGGACGGAGGGATCGGTTGTGCTCATGACCTTCCTCATCTCGGGTTGGCGTGATCGGTGCCGAAGGCGCGGCGGAACGTCGAACCGGCGAGCTGCAGCGCGGCGCGCGTCGTCTCGGTGCCCGCCAGCGCGCTCAGGTTCATGAAGTCGTGCATCGTGGCGTTGAAGCGGACGCACGCGGTCGGGACGCCGGCGTCGCGCAGCCGGGTGGCGTACGCCTCGCCCTGGTCGCGGAGGACGTCGTTCTCGTCCACGATGACCAGGGCGGGCGGCAGGCCCTCGAGCTCGTCGACCGCGGCCCGCAGCGGGGAGACCGTGCTCTCTCCGCGGAGGTCCTGCTCCGGGAGGTAGGAGCTCCAGAACCACTCCATCGTCCCCGCGGTGCCGTACGGGCCGTCCTTGAACAACCGGTAGCTCTCGCTGTCGGAGTCCGTCAGCGCATCGGTCATCGGGTAGTACAGCGACTGCTGGACGAAGCGCACGTCGCCACGCTGCTTCGCCATCATGCAGAGGACCGTCGCCATGTTGCCCCCGGCCGAGTCACCGGCCACCGCGAGGCGCGACGTGTCAAGCCCGTGACCGGTGCCCTCCGCCGTGAGCCAGCGGGCGACGGCGTAGGACTGCTCGATCTGCACGGGGTACTTGGCCTCGGGCGCCAGCGCGTAGTCGACGAAGGCGACCGCGGCGCCACTGGCCACCGCGAGCTCGCGGGCCAGCCGGCCGTGGCTCGACGCGCTGCCGAGCACCCAGCCGCCCCCGTGCATGTACAGGACGACGGGCAGCGGCTCTGTGGCGCCCGGCGGCCGGAGGATCAGGACCCTGACGTGGCCGACCTCGGCAGGCACGGTGAACCAGGCCTCGTCGGCATCGGGCAGCGGGACCGCATCGCCCGCCTGCGCGCCGTCGACCGCGCTGCGCAGGTCGGCCAGCGGGATCTCGTACAGCGGGGGTCCCTGGGAGAGGTAGGCGGCCACGTCCGCGGCCGGCTTCTCGAGGTTGTACGTGGTCGCGTCACCCATACCGCCCGATGCTGGACTGGCCCGGCCCAGCTCGCATCCGTGAAACCCTTAGTCCGCGACGAGCTCCACCGGCGTGGCGATCACATCGACGAGCGCGCCGTGGCGGACCACGGTGATCGGCAGCTGGCGGCCGATCGCGTCGGCCAGCATCATGCGCTGCAGCGCCTGCGCGCTCGCCACGGTCTCGCCGCCGGCGGTGAGCAGCAGATCGCCCTCCAGGATGCCGGCCCGCGCCGCCGGGCCGTCGGGCACGACCTGCACGATGCGCAGCCCGAGCCGGTGGCCCGTGCGCTCCGCGATGGCCGGCGGAAGCGGCGCAGGGGTCCCGGCGACACCGAGATAGGCGCGCCGGACCCGGCCGTCGGCCAGGAGCGCGCCGATGATCCGGCGGGTCGTGTCGTTGATCGGCACCGCCAGCCCCACACCTAAGCCCGCGACGGCGGTGTTGATCCCCACCACGTCGCCGGACCCGATCGCCAGCGCACCGCCGGAGTTGCCGGGGTTGAGCGCCGCATCGGTCTGGATCACGTCGTCGATGACCCGCCTGTTCGCCCCCGAGCGGGTCGGCAGCGAGCGGCCCAGGGCGCTCACGACACCGGCGGTGACGCTGCCCGCCAGCCCGAGGGGATTGCCCACCGCGACGACGAGCTGCCCGACCCGCAGCTGCGACGCGTCGCCGAGGCGGGCAGGTGACGGCGTGGGCCCGTCCACGCGCACGACGGCGAGATCCGAGAGCGGATCGGTGCCGATGACGCGCAACGGGGATGTCGTCCCGTCGGCGAACGACGCCGTGCCCGAGGTGCTGCGCCCGACGACGTGGGCATTGGTGAGGAGGAAGCCGTCGCTGGTGAAGGCCACGGCCGATCCGGCACCGCCCTCGACGCGGCCGTCGCTCCGGCGGCGGGACACGTTCACGGCCGCGACGCGAGGGGTGAGCTCGGCCGAGATACCGGTCACGACCTGCGAATAGGCGTCGAGTGCGGAGGCGTCGGTCTCAGGCATTGGCATGGCCCTTCTTTCGCGAATGGTTGTATCAGCAAGAAGCGAGATCCCCCCTCTGCGGAGGCGAGACTGTCGACTTCCTGGATGCAACCGGGGCCGCGATCGAGCGCCGGCCGGCCGAGCGCCGGGCCTACAGCAGCAGATAGGGCGTGAAGAGCTGGACCGGGCTGCCGGCGAGCTGTGTCCTCAGCTCCTCACTCGGCTCGGCGAGGCACGCGGCGGTGACCGATCCCGTCGCGGAGATCGCCGGGCCGAGCTCGCCGATGCGTACGGCGTGCTCGACGAACGCGGCGAAGTCCTGGTACCGCTCCAGCACGATGGCCTCGGACTCATCGTCGCTGAGGTGCACCTCGAACTGGAGCGTCCCGGTGTCCTCTGTCCGCACGATCTGCATGATGCGATCGGCCAGGCGCTTGAACTCCTCGACCTGGCCGTCGTGGAACGTGATCCGGCCGATCCCCTGGATCTCGCCCATCTCTCAGGCCGTCGCGAGGAGGCGGGTGGTGAGCACGATGTCGACGATCTCGCCGACGGTCTCGGCGCGGGCCCAGTCCCGCTGCAGCTCGCCGGCGAGGCCGACCCAGTTGATCGGCTGCGCTCCGGCCTGCACGATGCGCTCGAGGCCGGCGCGGTGGGCCTCGGGCGACGTCCCGCCGACGGCGTCGACGACCGGATAGACCTCGAACCCGGCGCGCAAGGCGTCGAGCGTCGGGAAGGCAAGGCAGATCTCGGTCCACAGCGCGGTCATGATCAGCTTCTTGCGGCCGGTCGCCTCGATCGCCCGCCGGAACTCGACGTCCTCCCAGGCGTTCATCGTCGTGCGTCGATCTCGCCGGCGTCGGGCAGCGCGGCCTTCAGCTCAGGCAGCGTGTGCCCCTGCCCGCTGGCGACGTTGACGGTCGACAGGACGACGGGGAGGTCGAAGGTCCGGGCCAGCCGGGCGACCGACACGATGTTGTCGACCAGCAGGTCCCGATCCATCGAGCTCATCGCCTGCAGCTGGCTCGGCTGGTAGTCGATGACGACCAGCGCCGAGTTGCGGGGTGTGAGCAGGTGATCGGCGACGGGATCGCGGACCGGTTCGCTCGTCATCTGGATCCTCCATGGCACGGTCGCAGGGTGCCCACCAATGGTGCGGGCTCGTCCCGACCCGTCGCATCCAGGAAAGCCCGAGTCGTCTCCCGCTAGAAGCCGAGTGGCTCGCGCACGAGGATCACCGTGATGCGACCGGGTGCGATCGAGCGGTTCACGATGAGCACGTTGTTGACGCCGCTGCCGACGCCGTACGCCTCCCGGGCGCGGTGGTCCTCGAGCGGCAGGCAGTACGTGTAGATGCGCCGCATCGCCGTGGCCACGTCGGGGACGATCTTCTGGCCGCCGACCACGAGGATCACCTGGCCGCCGCCCGAGACGATCGGTCCGAGCTGGCTGCCACTGGCCGAGGCGACGAGCAGCGAGCCCTCTTCGGTGACCGCGTGCGCGCTGCCGACGACGTAGTCGGGCGAGGCGGCGAGGTTGCGCATCTCGTGCTGCTGCATCTCGCGGTCCATCTGGTAGAGGCGCAGGCGCAGTGGCTGGTAGCGGCCGGACCGTTCGATGTCCTCGGCCACGCCGATGGCCTCGAGCGTGCGCGACGTGTTGTTGAACACCTCGGCGCCGTAGGGGAGGAGGTCCTCCACGGCACGGCGTGCCTCCTCGCCCGAGGCGACGACCATTGCGTTCATGCCCGTGGCTGTGAGGGCGGCCGCCGCCCGCTCGATGCGCTCGTCGGTCGCGAGGTGGGCGAACTCCGCCACGACGGCGTCATCCGGCGGGGCGAGCGGTGCCGGTGCGGAGGCCGTGCGGTCACTCACCGTTGACCTCCGCCACCCGCCGGTGGACGAGCGCGACGGCCATCGCGCCCTCGCCGATCGCCGCCGAGCAGCGCTTGATCGAGCCGCTGCGCACGTCACCGGCGGCGAACAGGCCCGGGAGGTTCGTCTCGAGCGGAAGGGGCTGCCGGTCCAGGGGCCACCCGTCGGTCCCGCCAGGCGTGGCGTCGACGTCGGGGCCGGTCCGGACGTAGCCCGCGGGGTCGGCGGCCAGGCCGATCGTCGCCGCCCCGTCGGTGCGCGGCTCGCCGCCGATGCAGATGAACAGCGAGTCGACCGGCAGGCGGTCGGTGGCGCTGCCGCCGTCGCCGGTCGCCAGGACGAGGCCGCGGAGCCGCTCGTCCGAGTCGAGGCCGACGATGCGCGTCGACTCGCGCACGTCGACGTTGCCGAGGCTGCGTACGCGGTCGACCAGGTACTGCGACATCGACGCGCCGACGTCGCGGCCGCGCACGAGGAGCGTGACGTGCGAGGCGTAGCGGGAGAACCGCACCGCCGCCTGCCCCGCGGAGTTGCCGCCGCCGACCACGGCGATGCGGCACCCGCGGCAGGTGACGGCCTCGCTCGGCGCCGCGCCGTAGTACACGCCCGCGCCCAGCAGCTGCTCGACCCCCGGCACGTCGAGGCGCCGCCAGTCGACGCCGGTCGCCAGCACCACCGCGAGCGACGGCACGACCGTGCCGTCGGACAGCTCGACGAGGTAGCCGGGCCCGTCGCGGGCGATGCCGGCGAGCGTGCGGGCGAGCAGGATCTCCGCCCCGAACCGGCGCGCCTGCGCCGTCGCCCTCACGGCGAGCTCGCCGCCGCTGATGCCCTGCGGGAAGCCGAGGTAGTTCTCGATCATCGACGTCGTGCCCGCCTGGCCGCCCGGGGCGATCGCTTCGATCGCCACCGTGCGGAGGCCCTCGGACGCGGCGTAGACCGAGGCCGCCAGACCGGCCGGCCCCGCACCCACGATCGTCAGGTCGTAGGACGGGAGCGCCGGGGGCGACACCATGCCGAGACCGGCGGCGACGCCCTGCACTGACGCCGGCGCGAGCCGGGTCCCGTCCGGGAGCACGCACACGGGCAGCCTGCGGCGCTCCGGGTCGCCGGCTACGAGCACCTCGTCGACGCGGCTGGCGTTCTCGATATCGACCCACTCGTACGGGAAGCCGTTGCGGCTGAGGAAGTCCCGGATGGTGTAGCCCACCGAGGAGGCGCGCTCGCCGACCAGCACGATCTGCGCGGTGACCGGCCGGGCGTCGTAGTCGAACATGGACGTCTCGCCCGGGTGATCGCTCATCGCGACTCGAGCACCTGCCGTGCCAGCTGGGTGCGCGAC
>DASRJN010000285.1:0-3018 GCA_035649455.1 Acidimicrobiales bacterium | reverse complement strand
GTGAGGAGGAGCAGCGGTTCATCTCCATCTCGGAGCAGGTCCTCACCGACTGTGAGCACCAGAGATGGATCGCATGATCAGCCGACGACATCGTGGGTGAGGTGCCGGTCAGGGAGAGGCCCGACGAAGCACGTGGATGACGGGCTCGAGCTTCCCGAGGAACAGGAAGACCTCGTGGTGGAGGTTCGCCTCGATGTGGTCGTAGATCTCCTGGCCCCGCCAGCTCACGATGTCGTCGCGTTGCCGGCGTAGCCGGGCGAGGCGCAGGAGCGCCTTCGAAGTGGGTTGCCGGCGTTCTTCCAGGTACTCCCGCCACTCGGTGCGGATCTCCTCGACGCGGTCGATCACGAAGCCGGCGCCCTCGAACGCGGCCTCCATGTTCGGGCGCCGCATGTTGTCGTCGAGCCAGCCGAGGTGGCGTCGCATCATCGCGAGGTCGGCCCCGTCGAGCCGGTCGGTCGCGAACGAGCTGTAGGCGAGGAGGCGAGCGTCGCCGGACATGACGCGGTGCAGCCCACGGAGCCCGCCCCGCAGGTCGTCGACCTGCACGAGCACGTCACGGCACCACACGAAGTCGATGCTGCCGTCGGGCGCCGGGACGTCGTGCACCACGCCCTGGTGGATCGTGATCCGGTCGCTGAGCTGCGCATCCTGTACGGCGGCGCGGGCCTGTTCGACATGGAGCGCGACAGGCTCGACGCCGATGCCGGTGATCCTCGGGTGGCGGCGGGCGAGCTCGATCAGGTGGGCGGCGTCCCGGCAGCCGGCATCGAGAATCGTGCCCCCATCGGCGATGTGCTCGGCCGCGAGGTCGTACAGCATGTCGGGGCCGCGGGGGTCGAGGCTCTCATCGAGCCGGGAGTACACGTCCCAGGTCGTCGGACCGTAGATCGTCGCCATGCGATCGAGGTTCTGAGGGCCGGTTCCCACGATCCCGCAGTCTCGCGGGCGACCGGCAATGCCTGGTTGGATGCCGCCGTGCATCCGCCAGGATGGTGGCATGAGCCGCCGCGTCGCCCAGCTGGTGCTGTCGTGCGTCGTGCTGGGCGTCGGCGTTGCCCTGCTCCTTCGGGCCGCGCTCGGCTCGGACGGTTACTCGACGTTGATCAACGGGCTGTCGCTCTCGCTCGACGTGCCGTTCGTCGCCGTCAACGCCATGGTGGGCCTGGTGCTGGTCGCGCTCGCCTGGAGCCGTCGCGTCATCCCCGGCCCGGGGACGATCGTGCAGCCCGTCGTGGTCGGCTTTACCGTCTCCGGCGTCATGGCCCTGGTCGCCGAGCCGGACGGGCTGGCGGCGCGGGGGCTGATGTTGGCCGTGGCGTTCCCGGTCCTGGCGGTCGGGGTCGCCGGGTATCTCAGCAGCGGAACCGGTGCGGGCCCGACCGAGGCGGCCGCGATCGCGTTCGACCCTCCGGTGCCGTTTCGCTGGAGCTACGGCATCGTGCAGGGCGGCGGAGCCCTCGTCGGCTGGCTGCTCGGCGCGGCGATCGGTCTGGGAACCATCTTCGTCATCGTCCTGCTGGGACCGATGGTGGACCTGCTGTCGCGCCGGTTCCGCGCCTTCCGGCTGCCCGCCACGCCCGCGGTGACGGCTCCGGTGGTCAATTCGGAGTGCGACTGACCCGGACGGGCCGGTGCGACTTCCTGCCCCGCTCAGGCCGCGGTCCGTGCGATCGCCGCGACACAGACGTGGGCGTGGCTGACCGTGAGGGCGTGTCCGGCGTCCGGCACGATCTCGATCGTCACTCCCGGGATGAGCGCCTCGGCTCGGGTGGCGAGCACCGCCGGGTCGAAGGGTTCGCCCTTGGCCGCGATCAGCAGCGCCACCGGCTGCGTGACCGTTCCGAGCTCGTCGTCCTGTAGGGCGTTGAACAGCGGGAAGCCGGGTGCGTGACGGATCATCCCGTGCAGGAGCAGCCGCGAAGCCAGCTTGTTGTCGAGCAACGGGTTTCGCAGCCGGCGACCGAGCCAGTGGCGGACCGGCGCCGGCGCCAGCGAGCCGAGGAGAACAGGAACTCCCCACAGCATGAAGCGCGCCATCCGCAGCGGTGCGATGCCGCCCGGATCCAGCAGCACGAGCGATGCCACCCGCACAGCGCGGTGTACAGCGGTGCTGAGGGCCACGAATCCGCCGAGCGAGTGTCCGACGAGGTGCGCTCGCTCGATGCCGAGACCCATGAGCGTCTCGTCGAGCCAGGCGGCCATGTCCGACCCATCACCGAGGCGGACCCGAGGCTCGCTTCGGCCGGCGTCACCCATGATGTCGACGGCGTACACGTCCCGTCCGGGCAACGCCTCCGCGTAGGGCGCCCAGCTGACCGAGGTCATTCCTCCGCCATGCAGCAGCACCACCGGGGTACCGGCACCAGGCCACCGATACGTGCGTGTGACCCCGAACGACGTGTCTATGTCCTGGGCCGTGACCGCTCGGCCCGCGGCCTCCCGCCACAAGGCGTCCTCCATCGCACGGAACCGCTGCCCGGCCCGCTCGGACCGCCAACGACCCACACGCCCGCCGTCACGGTCCGGGGCGCCGCGTGCCTCCACGCCGGCATTCCACCACACGCTGGCACCACACCCCGATCGCCGCTACCTGGTTCGGTCTCGCGGTGTGACCCGTGCGTGGCCCGCCGCCGGCGGGCGCGTCTCGCCGAACATGGGTCGGTCAGATTCGCAGAGGCTGTTCAGCGCTACGGGTTCCAGCGAAACAGGCGTGTTGCCAGGGCGATGCCTGCGATCGTCCAGATGGCGAGGACCGCGGTGTCACCGAGGGGGAAGCCGTGGGTGGCTGGGTCGTAGGCGCTGCGGAGGCCGTCGGCGAGGGCCTTGAGGGGAAACGCTCCGATGATCGTGTCGAGCGTGTCCGGGAGCCGGAGGTTGGCGGAGAACATGCCGGAGACCATGGCGAGGGGCAGGTAGGTGCCGTTGGTGATGGCGCCGGCCGAGTCGGCGGTCGGGATGGCTGCGCTGATGGCGATGCCGAGCGACGCGAAGCAGGCGATGCCAAGGGCGAGCACG
>DASRJN010000284.1:0-6411 GCA_035649455.1 Acidimicrobiales bacterium | reverse complement strand
GCTGTTCGCCTACCAGCGGTTCCCCACCGCCTCGGAGCTGCTGCTGGGCGGCTCGATCTTCCCGGCCATGCAGAACTTCCTGCTGGCCGCCCGCGCCCAGGGGCTGGGCGCGTGCCCCACCAGTTGGGCGTCGTACGGGGGCGAGCCGCTGCTGCGCGCGGCGGTCGGCGTCCCCGACGACTGGATGCTGGCCGGCCACGTGGTGGTGGGCTGGCCCCGGGGTCGCCATGGACCGGTCCGCCGCCATCCGGTCTCGGCGGTGGTGGCGGTGGACACGTGGGACCGGCCCGCGGCGGGAGACGGTCTGTGATCATGGCGGCATGACCGACCTCGCCACCGTCGCCCCCGCCTTCGTCACCATGGCCCACAGCATCGTCTGGGCGTCGGCCGCCACCGTCGACTCCCAGGGCCGGCCCCGCAGCCGCATCCTCCACCCCTTCTGGGAGTGGGACGGCGAGACGCTCGTCGGCTGGATCGGCACCGGGCCCACGCCGGTCAAGCGGGCCCACCTGGCTCGCTCGCCTTACATCTCGTTCAACTACTGGTCGCCGGCCCAGGACACCTGCGCCGCCGAGTGCCGGGCCGAGTGGGTCTTCGACGACGAGGGCCGCACCGCCGTGTGGGAGAAGCTGCGCAACGCCCCGGCGCCGGTGGGCTACGACCCGGCCATCGTGCCGGTGTGGGCGGACGGCCCGCTGACGCCCGCGTTCGCGGGCCTGAAGGTCACGCCCTGGCGGCTGCGGGTCATGCCGGGGACGATGATGCTGTCCGGCCAGGGTGAGCTGCTGACCTGGTCCGCCTGAGGCGGATCAACGCTCCCGTCCACCCGACGAGGACCAGCACCGCCACCAGTGCCCGGAGCAGGGAGGTGTAGCGCTCGGGATAGAGCACGCCCTCGATGTAGCGGTCGATGAAGCCGGCCCGGGGGACGTGCTCGCCGCCGAGGCGGCGGAGGTAGCGCTCCAGCGGGGTGAGCGGGCACTCGTAGCCGATCGTCACGATGCCCAGGCCCCAGATCACCGCGGGCACGTGCAGCCACAGGAGCCGGGGCCAGCGCCAGGCCAGCAGCCCGCCGACCGCGATGAAGACGACGAAGGCGAAGTGCACGACCACGACCACGTCGGCGAGGGCCCGGTAGACCACTGCGTCCGAACGTAGCGTGGGGGCGCACCGCCACCACCACGAGAGGATCCCCCGATGTCCGAGGTCCTGCTGTCCCGGGACGGCCACGTCGCCACCCTCACCCTCAACCGGCCCGACCGGCTCAACGCCATCAGCGGTCCCATGCTGGTCGGGCTGGCCCGCATGCTGGTCGAGTGCGACGCCGACCGCGACGTGCGGGTCGTGGTCCTGACCGGCGCCGGCCGGGGCTTCTGCTCCGGGCTCGACCTCCAGGACGTGGCGGCCGGGCAGGGCATCGGCTCCGGCTCCGGCGACGGGAGCGGTGGCGGGTTCCGCATCGACGACACACCGCCGTTCGTCCTCCGCCGCCTGGACACGCCGGTCCTGTGCGCGCTCAACGGGCCCGCCGCCGGCTACGGCATGGACCTGGCCCTCGGGTGTGACCTGATCGTGGCCTCCGACGCCGCCAGCTTCGTCCCGCCCACCCGCCGCGGCGTCATCCCCGAGAGCGGCGGGACCTGGCTCCTGCCCCGCCTCGTCGGCTGGCAGAAGGCCTGCGAGATCACGTTCCTCGGCCGCAAGCTCGGCGCTGAGGACATGCAGCGCCTCGGGCTCGTCAACCTGGTCGTGCCCGCCGCCGAGCTGGACCAGACCGTGGCCGCGTGGGCCAAGGAGCTGGCCGACCAGGCGCCGCTGGCCATCAAGGCCGCCAAGCGCACCATGCGCCTCGGCCTCGACACCACCTTCGACGCCAACGCCCACCACGTCATGGCCGAGCTGACAGGCCTGTTCCGCACCAAGGACTTCGGCGAAGCCGTCTCGGCCTTCATGGACAAGCGCACCCCCGACTACCAGGGCCGCTGAGCACCTGGGGTGACCAACGGGTGACCTTGTCCAGGGGGTAGGAGCGCGCTCCTGCACCCCGAGAGGGGGCGCCCGGGGACTGTCCCGGGTCGGGCTCAGGCCGCGGTCGGGACCGCAGCCTCCTGTGCCTGGGACGTCGGGTGGCGCACGCTCACCACTCGGCGGCCGCGCTGCCGCCTGGTGAGGAGGCGGGACCCATGGTCGAAGAACGATCGGCAGCGGTGACGGACCACTCAGCCGGTCAGACTTACGGCAGGCGCAGGAGCGCTCGCCGCCGGCCGCTCGTGGCGGTCGACGACGCGGGGCTCGTCGCCTTGGCCCGACGAGGGAGCCAGCTGGCCTGGGACGAGATCGTCCAGCGTTTCAGCGACCTGCTCGCGGCCATCGCGCGGCAGCACCGGCTGTCGGAGGCGGACTCGGCGGACGTGGCTCAGATCACGTGGGTGCAGCTGTTCCGCCATCTGGGCGATCTCCGCCAACCGGAGAAGCTGGCGTACTGGCTGGCGACGACAGCACGCCACGAGTGCCTTCGCGTGCTCGGATCGTCGCGCGAGCAGCCCGTCGATCCCACGGGTGACGACGCCTGGCCGATCTCCGGCACCGATCCGCTGGAGTCGGTGCTCGTCGCCGAGTGCAGACGCGCGGTTCGCGACGCGGTCGACCGCATGCCGTCCCACTCACGCCGGCTCGTGGAGCTGCTGGTCTGGGAGCGGCGGTCGTACCGGGAGGTCGCCGCCACGATGGCCATCGCGGTCGGCAGCGTCGGGCCGACCCGCGGCCGCGCGTTGCGCCGCCTGGCGAGCCAACCCGACGTCGTCCGGCTCGTCGCCGACGGCGTGCCTGCGGCCTGAAGCGGGGAGGGCGCGATCGAGGTCAGCGGGTGATCTTGTCCAGCGGGTAGGAGCGCTCGAGCATGCCGTAGGTCTCCTCGCCGTCCCAGCGGTAGCGGACCCCGGCCTGGTGGAGGGCGGGGAAGCTCGGCATCTCCTGGCGCAGCTGCTGGGTGGCCAGCATCTGGTCGTCGTGGTGGATGTCGAAGGTGCCGACCACGGTCTCGCCCTCGATGGTCACGGTGCCCCGGTCGGTCTCCAGCACGACGGTCACGTCGGCGCCCAGGGGTTGCAGCGTGGTCAGCCACGGGGCCGAGACCACGCGGGCCGGGATCAGCGCGCCGTCGCCGTCGAAGACATAGCCCTCGTTGAACGTCGGCCGGCCGTCGGGGCGGGGCGGGTAGGCGATGTAGCCGAACCCCCGCCCGCTGGGGAACAGGGCCGACTGCCAGCAGTGGCCCCAGAAGCCGGCCAGCTTGCGCACCCCCTGGCGGCGGATGCGCAGGCCGCTGCCGGTGAAGGCGTGCTCCTCGTCGCCGACCCGCAGTGAGCCGGTGGCCCGGAACAGCTGCTCATAGCGGGGTCCGCCCATCAGGTCGCCCTCGATCGAGGTCTCCAGCCGGTCGGCCGCGTCGGCCTGGAGCGTGCCCTGGATCCACGGGGGCACGGCCATGGTGGCCTCGACCGCGAAGGCGACGTCGACCGATGGCCCACCGGTGTGCCCCTCGACGAGGTCGACCGTCGAGGTCTGGGTGGCGGGGCCCGCGAACGTCATCGTCCAGCTGCGGAACGGCTCGACGCAGGTGAACGCGAGCGGGCCGGCGCCGAGCACGGCCGGCCGGCCGTCGGAGCCCTCCACCGGCCAGGCGGGACCGTCGGTGCGGACCCGGAACGCCCGGCCGTCGGGGAAGGCCACGTTCACCTGCAGCCCGTGCTCGGTCCACTGGGAAGCGACGGCCTCGATGCCGATCCGCGGCAGTCCCAGGGCGCCGCGGTCGTCGGAGACCCAGAAGCTGACCGAGTCGCGCATCTCGGGGTTGTCGGGACGCTCGGGGAACATGTTCTCCCGGGCGGGGTCGAGCCCGCCGGTCAGATCAACACTCACGCGGGTGCCTCGCAGTCATCTGGTGGTCCAGTCGTGCGACCGGGCGACGTAGTCGGCGAACCGGGGACGGACCTGGTCGAGGTCCAGCCCGAAGGTCGCCGGACCGGCGGCGGACGCGGGCTCGCGGTTCTCGGCGTTCTGCGCCCACCAGCGCCGCATCCCCGCCTCGAACTCGTCGCTCACCGGCTCGCCCAACCAGGCGTACAGCCCCCGCACCTCGCCGATCGGGTCGGCCTGCATGGCCCGGAAGTCGATGTCGTAGAAGCGCTCGTCGGCCCCGCCGTCGCGGAACGCGAGCGCCCGGTCCATGCCCACCGACCAGTGCTCGACGTTCAGCGCCCCGAGGTAGGCGAGGTCGAGGTCATCCGTGAACCCGCCGGCGATGTCGGCGTAGACCCCGGCCACCGACAGGATCACGTCGGTGGGATCCCGGTGGGTCATGACGAACCGGGCATCAGGGAAGGCGCGGTCGAGGTAGGGGAGGAAGAGGACGTGGGCCGGCGTCTTCAGCCGCCAGGGCCGGGCGGGCTCGCCCCACTGCAACAGCTTCAGCACCCGGCGCTCGTAGCGGTAGGTCGAGGTGAGGTCGGCGTCCAGCAGCCAGGCCGAGTACGACGGGATCTGGGCGAACGCCTGGTAGATGTGCGTCTTGAAGTCGAGCGCCATCAGGTCGAGGCACTCCATCGGCCCCGCCGGGTCGTTGGGGACGTGGGCGCGGCTGCCGACCACCTCGCCCGCCCCCTGGGGGACGCGCGGGTCGCGCCCCGCGACCGTCGACGGCGGCGGGCACGGCTGCGAGGACTCCCACTGGCGGAGGTAGCGGACGCCCGGGTCCTGGGCCAGCAGGAAGGACAGCGCGGTGGAGCCGGTGCGAGGCAGGCTGAGGCCGATCAGCGGCGCCTCGATCGGCACGTCGTCGATCTCGGGATGGCGCCGGTACCAGTCCTCGACCTGGAGGCGCTGAGCCAGGTGCCCGACGAGGCGCGGGTACAGGAACGCCTCGCCCGCCGCATTCAGCCGCGCCTCGTCGCGCAGCGCCCGCACCAGGAGCTCCAGCCCCTCCCGGAACGAGTCGTCCCCGAAGTCGTCCAGCCCCGTCTGGGCGACGGCCTCGGCCATCAGATCCCCGTGTGCCGGCACGCCGCCCGACCTCCCCTTCACCCAAATTCGTGGCAGTAGCCTGCCACGGATTGCCGGTCAGCCGCCGTCGGCGTCGGCCAGGGCCTCGGTGTCGGCCAGGTACTCCTCCACCTCGGCCGCCTGCTCGACCACCTCGTCGGCCGCCACGCCCTCGTCGGCGGCGCTCGCGTGCACGACGAACTCGACCAGCAGGAACAGGCTCACGTCGTCGTCGGTGCGCTCGCGCCCCACCTTGAACGGCTTGTCGATGACGCGGAGGAGGCGCAGCAGGTAGGTGAAGAAGAACGACAGGAACCCGACGGTCACCAGCGACTGGGCCACGCCGTCGAAGTCGGTGAACACCACGACGGCCAGGATGATGACGACCAAGCTCATGATCATGGCGAACGCCGAGGGCAGGAACTCCTCGCGCTGGATGTGGTACACCCGCATGATCGCCTTGCGCAGCCCCGACTGGGACTGCCGCAGCCGCACGATGTAGTTGGCGGGGACGTCGGAGTTCTCCAGCTCCAGGAACGACTCGGACAGGTCCTCGATCGCCTCCTGGCACTGGCGGGTGTCGCCGGCGTCGATGTCGGTACGCAGGCTGGTGACGACGGCGATGAGCCGCCGGCGGAGCTTGGCCATGTCGGGGCGGCCCCAGACGGTGTGCATCGACTCGCATTCGCGCAGGATGGCGTACAGCTCGGTCGCCAACTCGCTCGGGGCGCGGTCGGCGTCCTTGTAGTCCGACAGCGTGCCCGCGACGACCAGACCCATCACGAACACGCCGCCGGCCACGATGCTCGACGTCAACGGGCTGAGGGTCATGCCGTCGATGCCCAGCGCGAACAGGACGCCGCGCAGGGCGACGAGGGCCGCGACGATCAGAGCGGTGTCGATCGCGACGCGGTAGTCGATGATGGCCTTGCGCATGCGGGGAGCGTCCTCGCGGCGGGGTCACGCAGAGTGTACGTCCAACCGCAAGCTGCGGCAGCCTCTAGCTCAGGGATCGAACGCGACCTCGGCCGCGGCGGCCAGCATGCGGCCCGCGTCGCCCGGGAGGATCCAGTGGCCGGCCACCAGCATCGGATGACATCTGCCCGGCCGCACGTCCGCTACGTCGTCATGGACGCAGCCCCAGCGCCAGCAGTGACGGCGGGTCGCCGTTGCCCACGGGGACGATCAGCCGATCGTCGAGCGCGGCCAGCCACCCGTTCACGCCGCCGCCCGCCTCGCCGGTCCAGACGATCTCGCCGTCTTCGCGGTCGAGGGCGACGAGGGTGCCGTCGAGCAACGCCGTGATCACGAGGTCGCCCACCACCGCCGTCCCGCCCAGCGGATCGCCCGGCACGGCCGTCGACCAGAGGA
>DASRJN010000283.1:0-3247 GCA_035649455.1 Acidimicrobiales bacterium | reverse complement strand
TTGAACGCCATCTCCGAGCTGTCGACCGAGTGCTCCTTGCCGTCGATCAGCGTGACCTTGAGGTCGACCACCGGGTAGCCGTTGACGCCGCCCGCCGCCATGGCCTCCTCGATGCCCTTCTGCACCGCGGGGATGTAGCCCCGGCTGATGGCACCGCCGACGATCTGATTCGCGAACTCGAAGCCGGCGCCCCGCTCCATCGGCTCCAGGTCGATCACGCACACGCCGAACTGGCCGTGGCCGCCGGTCTGCTTCTTGTGGCGGCCCTCGACGGCCTTGGCCGCGCCGGTGATGGTCTCGCGGTAGGGGACCCGTACGTCTTCGGTGTCCACGTTGGCCCCGAACTTGCGGGTCAGCTTCTCGAGCGTGATCTGGATGTGGGTCTCGCCGGTGCCGTGGAGCAGCGTCTGGTGGGTCTCGTCGACCCGCTCCACCCGGAGCGCCGGGTCCTCGTCCACCAGGCGGTGCAGGGCGGGCGCCAGGCGGTCCTCGTCGGCCTGGGTGCGGGGCACCACCGCCACGGCCAGTGTGGGCTCCGGTTGCTCGATGGGGGGCACCGTCACGGGCTTGCCCTTCGGGGCCAGCGTGTCGCCGGTGACCGTGCTGGCCAGCTTGGCCACCGCGCCGATGTCGCCCGCCACCAGCTCGCTGGCCGTCTCCTGCTCCTTGCCCCGCACGGTGAGCAGGCCGTGGAGGCGCTCGTCCGTGCCGCTGCGGCTGTTCACCAGGTGGTCGTCGGGTCGCAGCGTGCCCGACAGCACCCGGAACAGGCTCACCTGGCCCACGTAGGGGTCCGCGATGGTCTTGAACACGAACGCCAGCGGATCGCCGCCGGCGTCGGCCGCCACCTCGACGGCGTCGGGGGCGTCGCCGTTGCCGCTGGGCGCCTTGATGGTGGCCGGCCGGTCCAGGGGGGAGGGCCCGATCTCCACCAGGAAGTCGGCCAGGCGGTCGATGCCGATCTCGTGGGTGGCCGAGCCCACCACCACCGGGAACACCGTGGCGTCGGCGATGCCGTCGTGCAGCGTGTGCTCCAGCTCGGCCAGGGCGGGCACATCGCCCTCCAGGTAGCGCTCCAGCATGGCGTCGTCGGCTACCACGATCCCCTCGACCAGGGCGTCGTGCACCTCGTGCTCGGTCGCCTCCATGTCGTCGGGGATGGCCTCGGTGTGGGGTACGCCGTTCTCGTAGATGTGGGCGGTGTCGGTGAGCAGGTCGGCGACGCCCCGGAACGAGGCCTCGTGGCCGATGGGCAGCTCGAGCGGGGCGATGCCCGCGCCGAGCCGGTCCCGCAGCTGGGCCAGCGTGGAGTCGAAGCTGGCGCGCTCCCGGTCGAGCTTGTTGACGAAGACCAGCCGCGGCACGCCCAACTTGGCCGCCATGTTCCAGGCCTCCTCGGTCTGGACCTCGACGCCGTCGACGGCGCTGACGACGAACACCGCCAGGTCGGCGATGCGCAGGGCCGCAGCCACGTCGCCCATGAAGTCGGCGTAGCCAGGCGTGTCGATGAGGTTGACCTTGTGGTCGCGCCACTCGAAGGGGGCGACGGCCAGCGACAGCGAGATCCCGCGCTTGTGCTCCTCGGGGTCGTAGTCGCACACCGTCGTGCCGTCCTCGACCCGACCCAGACGGGTGACGGCGCCGGCGCGGTGGAGCAGGGCCTCGGCCAGGCTCGTCTTCCCCGCCCCGCCGTGCCCGACGAGGGCGACGTTGCGGATGTGGTCCGTCGAGTACCGCTTCACCAGGCTCCCCCTCGGAGTTGGACGGCGATGCGGGCGACAGTAGCGGGGCTGCCACGTGCTGCGCGCCCGAGCGCGATCGCATCCAGCTGTAGTGGGGATGATCACGTGTCAGGTGCGAGCGTTGTTAGCCTGTCCGGTGCTTGCGTGGCGCCGGCCCGGGAAGTGATGGGCACTACCGGCGGTTGGAGAAGGTGTACCGGCCACGCGGCCAGCTGACACCGGGAGATACATCTCATGTTCGACGGACGGTGGCGCAGCTCCTTCGAGAAGGGCATGCGTCCCCTCGGTGCGCAGATCAGGCGCACCGGCATCACGGCCAACCACCTCACCGTGACCGGCCTGGTCATGGCCGTGGCCGCCGCGGTCACCATCGCCAACGGCTGGCTACGCGCCGGCCTGCTGCTTCTCGTGCTCACGGCGGTGCCCGACGTCCTGGACGGGGCGGTGGCCAAGGCCTCGGGCACGGCTTCGCCCCGAGGCGCCTTCTTCGACTCGGTCGTCGACCGGGTCAGCGACGCGCTGCTGCTGGGCGGCGTGGCCTGGTACCTCGCCTCCACCCAGCCCGGGCGCATCGCGGTGCTGCCGATGGCGGTGCTGGCCGCGTCGATGCTCATCTCCTACGAGCGGGCCAAAGCGGAAGCCCTCGGCTTCGACGCCCGCGGCGGGCTGATGGAGCGGGCCGAGCGCCTGGCCTTCCTGGCTTTCGGCCTGCTGTTCGAGTCGCTGCTGGTGGGCGTGCTGTGGGTGATGCTGGTGCTCACGCTGTTCACCGCGGGCCAGCGCTTCGTCACCGTGTGGCGCCAGGCCTCGGCCCCGCAGGTGCAACCGCTCGCCGCCCGCTGGCGCTCCCGGCGTGTGGCCCGGTCCAACCGCCGCACCTGGCGCCGCCCGTCGCACGTCACCCGCCGGCGGCGCTAGGCACCGCCGGCGTTCTCGCTACACCCCATGGACCTGGTCACCCCGGCCTATCGCAGCGCGGCAGCGGTGGCGCAAGCGCTGCCCGGCCCGGTGGTGGATCTGCTCGCCCCCGCCGTCGGTGCCGCCATCGCGCTCCGGCCCAGCGACCGGCGAGCCATGGTCGAGCGCCATCAGAGCCGGGTTACGCCCGGCCTGGAGGGCGCAGCCCTGCGGCGGCGAGTGTGCGGCGTGTACAGATCGTACACCCGCTACTACGCGGAGTCGTTCCGGCTGCCCTCGGTGACTCCCGAGGAGCTGGACGACCGCTTCACCTTCGAGGGCGTCGACCAGATCGACCGCGCGGTCCGCCGCGGGATCGGGCCGCTCGTGGCCCTACCGCACCTGGGCAGCTGGGAGTGGGCCGCGTTCTGGCTCACGCGGGTGCACAAGGTGCCGGCCACGGCGGTGGTCGAGCGCATCGAGCCGCCCGCCCTGTTCGACTGGTTCGTGCAACTGCGGGAGACCATCGGGCTCACCGTGGTCCCCCTGGGCCCGGACGCCGGCAAGGCGATCGTGGGCGCGGTCAAGGCCGGCCACGCGGTGGCCCT
>DASRJN010000282.1:0-3590 GCA_035649455.1 Acidimicrobiales bacterium | reverse complement strand
GCTGCACGGTGGAGGCGCCCGCGGGCGGCGTGAAGGTGTCCGCCGAGGACGGCGTCGACGTGGCGCCCGTGGCCGACGAAGCCCTGGTGGTCACCGACGACGGCGGCCTGGTGGTGCGCACCATCGACCAGTCCTCCGCCTGGGCCCAGGAGAACCTGGCTGCGGACACGGCCGCCCTGCCTCTGCCCGAGCCCGCGCCGGGCGACGGGGTCATTGCCGGCGCGGTGCCCGCCACCGCGTACACCTTCGACCTGGCCATCACCAGCGACGGCGAGGGCGATGCGCTGCCCAGCGCGACGTTCCTGCGCGGTCAGACCGCCCACTACCAAGCCACGGTCGACACCGCGTCGTGTCCCCAGGCGCCCTGCGACGTGCCCGTCGCGGCCACGTCCGAGCGCATCAACACCACCCTGAGGCTCGCCGGCTCCTTCCACATCCAGAACCGGTCGATGGCCCTCACCTTGCACCGGCCCGTCGACTGTGCCGGTCCCGCGCCGGCTCGCGCGGCCGGCACCGTGACCATCACGGTCGACATGACCGTCAGCGAGGCCGCGTACGACCAGACCTCACAGGATTGGATCGCCACGGTCATGGGCGGCCCGGGCACGGCGGTGGCCGAGATCACCGACGCGAGCTGTGCGGGTTCGCCCAACGCCGGGGGAACGCGCACGAACACGGTGGAGATGACCGGCCACGCGGCCGGGTGAGCCGCCGCCGCGTCAGACCGAGACGAGCAGGGCGTCGCCCTGGCCGCCACCACCGCACAGCGCGGCCGCGCCGAGCCCGCCACCGCGCCGGCGCAGCTCGTGCAGCAACGTGAGCGCGATGCGGGTGCCCGACATGCCGATGGGGTGGCCGAGGGCGATGGCGCCACCGTTGACGTTGACGACGTCGTCGCTGATGCCCAGGTCCGCCATCGAGGCCAGGCCCACGGCCGCGAACGCCTCGTTCAGCTCGAACAGGGCGACGTCCGACACTGCCTTCCCCGCGCCCTGCAGGGCGGCGTTGATGGCCCGGGACGGCTGGGTCAGCAGCGACGGGTCCGGCCCCGCCACCTGGCCATAGCCGACCACCTCGCCCAGCGGCTCGACGCCCAGGCGCTCGGCGGCGGCCTGGGACGCCACGATGACGGCGGCGCCGCCGTCGGAGATCTGCGAGGCGTTGCCCGCGGTGATGTTGCCGGCCTTGTCGAACGCCGGGCGCAGGCCGGACAGGGACTCGACGGTGGTGCCGGGTCGGACACCCTCGTCGGTGTCGACCACCACCGGGTCGCCCCGGCGCTGCGGGACCTCGACCGGGACGATCTCGTCGGCGAAGCGCCCCTCCTTGATGGCCGCCGCCGCCCGCTCGTGGGACTTGGCGGCCAAGTCGTCCTGAGGCTCGCGGGCCAGGCCCGCCGAAGCCGCGTACTTCTCGGTGCCGGCCCCCATGGCCACCTGGTCGAAGGCACAGAACAGGCCGTCGTACATCATGGAGTCGACCACGGTCTTGTCGCCGGCCCGGTAGCCCTCGCGGGCGCCCGGCAGCAGGTAGGGAGCCTGGGTCATCGACTCCATGCCGCCGGCGACCACGATCTCGGCCTGGCCGGCCCCGATGAGCAGGTCGGCCAGGTAGATGCTGTTGAGGCCGGAGAGGCACACCTTGTTGACGGTGGTGGCGGGCACGGTCATGGGGATGCCGGCGTTGGCCGCGGCCTGCCGCGCCGTGATCTGCCCGGCGCCCGCCTGCAGGACATGGCCCATGAACACGTAGTCGACCTGGTCGGGGGCGACGCCGGCGCGCTCCAATGCGGCCTTGATGGCGAAGCCACCCAGGTCGGTGGCGGAGAACCCGGCCAGAGCGCCGGACAGCTTGCCGATGGGCGTGCGGGCGCCCGCCAGGATCACGGAACCAGCCATCGTGGGCTTCCCCTCATGGTGTGACGACTCGGACTACGCCGAGCCTACCGAGGAGTCACAACCCGGCCGAAGTCCGGTCCGGGCAGGGCCTGCTAGGTGGTGGCGCCGACAGGACCCGCACCCGCGGGGCCGGCGCCGACCGCGACCTCGTCCTCGGCGCCCACCTCGACCAACGGCGCCTGCCCGGCCTCCGGGCCTTCGGCGACGCCGGCGGCCAGCGGCCGCTGCAACCGGCGCAGGAAGGCCAGCGCCACCAGGTAGGTGACTACGGCCAGCGCCAGCACGACGTTGAAGCCGAACATCATGGCGATGATGGTGGTCAGCACCGAGCCGATCACCGACGCGAAGCCGTTGACCGCCCAGCCCCAGGCCACGTACTCCTCGCCGTGGCCGGTCAGCGCCGACACCGCCCCGAGGCCGAGCGGCATGAACATGCCGAGGAAGATGCCCAGCGGCGCCAGCACCACGAACGTCACCAGCACCCGCACGAACAGCGGAGTGCTCAGCAGCGCGTCGGTGAGCAGCGGCAGCAGGAACAGGTAGGCCAGCCCCAGCACCACCACCACGCCGGCCATCAGCTTGGTGACCTGCTCGACGTGGCCCTTGAACCGGGCGCTGAGCAACGCCCCGACACCGGTGAAGACCAGCAACGAGGCCAGGGTCACCGTCAAGGAGTACGTCGGATAGCCGAGGAACAGGATCAGACGCTGGATGAGCGTGATCTCGAAGAACATGAAGCCGAAGCCCAGCGCCGCGAAGTAGACCGCCGATGTGGGTTTGCGCGGGAACGAGCGCCACACCTTGCGCATCGTCACGAACGGCAGCAGCAGGAAGACGGCCGCCAGCGCGGCCGCCAGCACCAGCAGCAGGATGATGACCCGCTCGCCGACCGAGTCCTCCTGGTCGTGGCCCAGCTCGATGGGATCGCCGTAGTTGCGCAGCACGTCCCGGAAGCGGGCGAAGTGCCAGAAGAAGGGCCCGTTGTCGCTGATGGCGTCGACGTCGAAGGGATAGTTGTCCAGGTAGGTGCGCTGCTCGTCGGCCGGCAGCGTCAGCACGTTGGTCACGCTGTTGTCCTGCGGCTCGCCCGGGGCGTAGCGCAGGCTGTTGCCCTCGATCTCGGTGCCCTTGTCCTTGAAGGCCTGGATCTCCTCGTCGGCGAACGGCTCGCGCTTGACCAGCACGGTCGACAGCACCGAGTCGCCACCGCTGCTGGACGTGGCCACCACCACGTGGCGGCCCGGGTCGTCGATGCCCTCGGCCTCCAGGGCGGCCCGCACCGTGGCGACGTAGCGGGTGGTGCGGTTCGGCTTGTTCTCGAAGTCGATCTCGCCGAACTGGGTGGCGAGGATGCCGTTCTCGGTGAGGTGGTCCAGGCTCTCCCCCACCGTCTCGGTGGTGTAGAGGTAGCTCTCGGACAGCACGAACGCCCCGGCCGTGGCCGCGTTGGTGGCCGAGTAGCTGTCCGGCGCCGGATACCAGATCAGCTCGTAGGACTTGTCGCTGCGGGCCAGGTACGAGCGACCGTCGCCCTTCACGTAGTTGACGCCGGGGTACTCGGCCAGATGGCCGTCGAAGTCGGCGTAGACGTCGGTGACCAGCTTGTAGGTCAGCGGGTTGAGCTCGATGGCGTCGATGTTCTGGGCCTCGAAGTGCAGCGAGGCCAGGATCTCGTGGCCGCCGGCCGCGCCG
>DASRJN010000281.1:0-4823 GCA_035649455.1 Acidimicrobiales bacterium | reverse complement strand
AGCTCGGCCATGCCCTTGGCCTTGGCGTAGCGGGCCTCGATCTTGTCGCGGACCTCGTTGAGCGTGGGCACGTCCTGGCCCACCGTCTCGGACAGCGAGGTCATCGCCTTGTTCATCTGCTCCTGCATCTTGGCCTGGTCGAGCTGGGAGAGGAGCTTCTGCCGCTCGGCCAGCTTGGCCTGCAGGGCGGACGAGTTCTGCTGCACCGCGGACTTGGCCTGGTTGGCGGCCTCGGTGGACTGGAGGTGGAGCGACTTGAGGTCCTCGACCTCACGCTCCAGGGCGATCAGGCGGTTGGCGAAGCTCTCGGCCGTGACCGTGTACTGCGTGGCCTTGGTCTGGTCGCCGCCCTTGGACGCCTCGTCGGCCATGAGCACGGCCTGGCGGGCGTTGGCGCCCACCTTCTCGAGCTCGCCCATCGCCCGGTTGAGGCGCATCTCGGTCTGCTTCTGGTGGGCGATGACGTTGGCGGCCTGCTCCTTGAGGCGCCGCTGCTGCTCCTGCGCCTCGGTGATGGCCTGCTCGAGCTGGATCTTCGGATCCGCCCGCTCGTTGAAGTCGGACGACAGCTTGGCCGTCAGATATGCCCACCACCGTCGGAAGACCTTGAACATGCCCTGCACCCTACGCCGAGCGGAGGGCCCTGACGACGCCAGCCCCTCTCCGCGCTAGCGGCGCGCCCGGGCGAGCAGCCCCTGGAGCCGGGCCACGGTGGCCACGGACTCGGGCACCTGCTGCCACCAGGTCACGGCCACGTAGACGGCCGCCGCGGGGCCGCACACGAACGCCGCCGAGATCAGGTTGGGCAGGTCGCCGAACAGCAGCTCGCACACGAAGGCCACTGCGGCGGTGGCCGCGCAGCCGAGGGCGATCTGGTTCAGCCACCGACCGGCCATGTGCGTGCGCCCCACCCGCCACGCGAGCGCGGTGCTGAGCAGCCGGTACTCGACCCAGTCGGAGATGGTGGCGCCGAGTGCCAGGCCCACGATCCCCAGGTGCGGGACGTCGGCCACGTTGGCCCGCACCGAGTCCGGGAGGGGGCCGAAGGCGAAGAAATCGCCCCAGCCCTCGATCCCCGTCGCACTTACGAACAGCCGGTCGAACGGGAACATCAACAGCAGGCCGATGGCCGCGGCCAGCACCACGCCGATGACGCCGAGGCGGGCGGGGGTGCGGGCGTCGTCGAGGGCGTAGAGCCCGTTCTGCAGCAGCCGGGCGGCGGTCACCGGCAGCAGGCCCATGGACAGGAACGCCAGCGTCAGCCACACCGCGATGGTGTCGGCCGCGGTGAAGCTGCCCCGCTCGAACACGGCCGCCACGATCACGTCGCCCACCACGATGAACAGGGTGGCCGTGGGAGCCACGTACCAGGCGATGCGGGCCATGCTGTCCTCGAGCCGCAGCCGGAAGCGCCGCCGGGTCTCGGGGTCGTGCACCTCGACCTGGGACAGGTCGGGCAGCTCGGCCGCGGCCACGCTCACCCCGAACAGGCTGACCGGCAGCAGGTACAGCACCATGGCGTAGGTCAGCGAGGACACCGCGCCGGTCACCAGCAGGCTGGCCAGCAGCAGGTCGACCCAGCCCATGATCTGGATGGCGCCCCGGCCGAGCAGCACCGGCACGAAGCGGGACAGCACGCTGCGGACCCAGGCGTCGGCGGTGTCCAGGCTGAGGTGGATCTCGCCCAGCAGCCGGCGCACCGGTCCGATCTGCACCCCGAACTGGAGGATGCCACCCGCCAGCACGCCCCACGCCAGGGCGACGGCCAGGTCCTCCTTCTGGTCGAGCGTCTCGTAGCCGCCCACCACCAGCACCCCGGCCAGCAGCGCGACGATCTGGGCCACGTTCCACAGCACCGGCGCCACGTAGGACAGGAAGAACTGGCGGTGGCTGTTGAGCACGCCCAGGCACCAGGCCGACAGCACCAGGAAGCCGATGCCGGGGAACATGATGCGGGTGAGCTGGACCGTGAGGTCGTACGTCTCGGTGGTGTAGCCGGGGACCAGGATGCGGGTGAGCGGGGCCGCGAACACGATGCCGATCACGCTGATCGCTCCGGTCACGGCGATGAGCAGGCCGGCGACGGCCCCGGCGACCTTGCCCGCCTCCTCGTCACGGCCCTCGGCCCGCAGCCGGGCGTACACGGGGATGAACGAGGCCGACAGCACGCCCTCGCCCAGCAGGTTCTGCATCAGGTTGGGGATGCGCAGTGCGGCCTTGAAGGCGTCGGCCGGCCCGCCCACGCCCAGGAAGGCGCCGATCACCATCTCGCGGATCAGGCCGGCGCAGCGGGACAGGAAGATGCCGGCCGCCACCAGGAACGACCCCCGCGCGCTGGAGGGGGGTGGCTCCTGCGGTGGGTGGGCGACCTCGCCCTCCGGCGGCTCGACGGGGGGTGCCGGGCCCTCGGGGGGCGGCACCGGAGGTGTCAGTGGTGGCACCGGAGGTGCCACTGGTGGCGCGGGCCGCGCCACCGGCGGCATCGTCTCCGCCGGCATCACGCCCTCGTCGATGACGATGGCCTGGTGCTCGCCGGTCATCCACGGCGCGAGGGGCTGGTTGGCCACGCCCGGTGATTCGGCGGCCAGCCCGAACACGTCCTGATGATGGACCACGAGCTCGCTGGTGGGCGCGTCCGGCTCGTAGAACCGGTTGGCCCGCTCACGGTTGGCTGCGCCGTACTCGGGCGCCGCGTGGCGAGGCCGCCGCTGGCCGGGCGGGGCCGCGCCGTTGGCGCGGGTGTCGGGATCGTCGGGCCTACGCCGGCTCACAGGCGCCTACCCGGGCTCGCCGCCCGAGACGTCGCCCCGCGCCACGGCGTCGGTCTCCTCCAAGGCCAGTCGCAAGGCCTCGACCTCGGTGACCAGCTCGTCCACGTCCTCGCCCAGGCCCTCGACGTCCCCGCCGGCCTGGGCGTGGGCGGACAGCTCCAGCGTGCGGGCCACCGCCTCGTCCAGCCCGGCGTCGAGCAGCCGCAGCTGGTCGTCGGCGTTGGCGATCACGCCGTCGAGCCGGGCCGCGGTCTCCCGCTGCCCCGTCAGCGACCGCAGCACGCGGTCGTCGGTGGGACCGGCCGCGGCCTGGCCCGCTTGCTCGAGGCGACGGTCGATCTCGGCCAGGTCGATGCCGCGGCGGGCCTGGACCAGCGCCTCGCCCCGCTGCGCCACCTGCCACGACTCCTCGACCCCGGTGTCCACGCGGGCCGAGATCTCCCGGAGCCGGTCCCGCAGGGGACCGGGCGGTGCCCGGTCGGCGGCCTCGGCGAACCGGGTGCGGGCCTGCAGCGCGTTCTGCACGTAGCGGCGCCACGGATCGTGCAGGGTGAACGGGTCGATACGGGGCCGCCGGGCCGGCCGCGGCACGAGCCGCCACACGTTGGCCAGCCACGCCACGAGGCCGAGGACGATCGCCGCCGGCAGCGGCAGGCCCACCACCACCGCCACCGCCGCGACCACCACCGCGAGGACGATGCCCAGAGGGGACGTGACGGCTCGCGCCCCCTGGGGGCTGAGCAGGCGGTCGCGGAACGACAGCGGCGGCATGATGCCGTTCACGTTACGCGGGCGGATCCCCCGACCGGCGCATCGAGCGAGCGTCGTGACGCGCGGGGGCGCAGTCAGTCGGCCCCATAGCGTTCGAGCGACTGGGTGACCTTGGTCTGCGCATCGGCCAGGGCCGACTGGATGTCGGCGTTGTCGAACAGCACGGCCTCCATGGCCGACTCGAGGGCGTCGCTGAAGTCGGTGTACGGCCCGATCAGCGGGCCGGGCTCGTCGGGGTCGGCGTCCTGGAGCTGGTCCACCCCCGGCTTGACCAGGATGCCGGCCAGGTTGTCCTGCCAGAACGCCTGCACGTCGGGCTCGTCCGACACCGACTTCACGATGGGCAGGTAGCCGCCCTGGGTATGCCAGGCCTTGGCGTTCTCGGGCTGGAGCATGTACTGGAGGAACTTCCAGGATCCGGCCTGCTGGGCGGGCTCCGAGCTGTTGACGATGAAGAAGCCGCTGCCGCCGGGATGGACCTGCCCGGACGACTCGATCCCGGGGAACGGCCCCGAGGCGGGCAGCAGCCCGTTGGGGTCGATGCCGGACACGTCCACGTCCGAGCCCAGGTCCGCCGGGGTGAGGTTCCCGCCCAGGGCCGAGGCGATGTTGACGGCCGCGCCGGACGTCTCGATCAGCATCGAGGACTCCTGGGCGGCCAGGGCGATGTACTGGTCGACGCTGCCCTCGGTGTTGGCGAACACGTTGAGCAGGCCCTCGTCGTCCATCTTGCGCAGGAGCTGGAGGATGTCGACGGCCTCCGGGGTGTTGAAGGTGGCCTCGGTGGCGCGGCTGTCGCGGCCGTTGCCGTTGTTGACGACGTCGACGCCCTCGCCGCTCAACCAGTTCTCCATCACGGCGCTGCTCACCTTGAACGAGACCGGCTTGGAGATGCCCGCGGCCTTGAGCGCCTTGGCGTCCTCGTAGACCTCCTGGAGCGTGCCGGGCGGGTCGTTGGGGTCGAGGCCGGCCCGCACCCAGTGCGCCTTGTTGTAATAGAGGATCTGGGAGGTGACGTTCATGTAGCCCGGGTAGAGCACGTCGTTCACCGAGAAGGTCGACCGGACCGCGGGCTCGATGTCGGTGGGGTCGTAGCCGTCGGCCTCCATGCACGACTGGGCCGGCAGGATCAGCCCGCTGTCGGCGATCACCTGGAGCTGGGTGTTCTCCAGCATGACGATGTCCGGAAGCTGGCTGGTGTCGGCCGACGCCGCGCTCTCGAACTTGCGGTAGACCTCGGCGAACGACTGGCCCTGGTCGCTGGCGGTGAGCTTCACCTTG
>DASRJN010000280.1:0-4405 GCA_035649455.1 Acidimicrobiales bacterium | reverse complement strand
GGGTTGGCCGGATTGGCCGGGTGGGGTGCCGGACTGGCCGTGGGCCGGCGGGGTGCCCGCGGCCGGGAGGCCCTCCGGGAAGGTGCCGTCCCCGGACGAGGGGGCGGATGTCGCCGTCGTCGGCGAGTCCGGCGACCGGGTGGGCGGTGCCGGGTCCCCGCGGTCGGGGGCGTCCGAGGGAGCGGGGTCGTGGTCGTGGGGGTCGCGGCTGAGGTCGAACGGGGTGACGAGCTCGACCACCGGGCGCATGGCGTCGACCACCGGGGACGGGAGTGCGCCGACGGCGGCTGCGCCGGCGAGGCCGGTGACGGCGGCGGCCGCGCCGCCCGCGACGCGGGCAGCCCGGTTCCAGCGGCCGGCCCGGGAGGTGGCGCGGGCACGCCGGCGTCGGCGGGGTCGGGCCGGCGTGCCGGCCAGCACTGTGGCCAGGGCGCGCGACGGGATCGGGGGTGGGCCTCCGGTCACGACCCGCAGGTCGTCGGCGAGCATGGCGAGCGCCCGATGTTCGTCGCCGGGGTCCCGTCCGTCGAGCACTACCTCGAACGCGAAGTCCGCGTCGCGGTCGGCGAGCATGTCATCACTGCGATCGTCGGGGCTCATCAGAGGGGCACGCCTTCCCGCTCGAGCCGCCGGGTCACCCTCGCCAGGCCCCGCCGCTGCAGCGCCTTGACCGCCCCGCGGGAGCGGCCGAGGAGCGGGGCGATCTCGTCGATCGTCAGCCGGCCCACGAGGCGCAGCAGCAGAACGTCGCGCTGCGCCGGGGGCAGGGTGCCGCACAGCTCCCGCACCCGATGGGTCGCCAGCAGGCGCTCCACGTCGGCCTGCACGTCGCCGGGATCGACCGGATCGGGCGTGTCGTCGAGCGACTGCACCAGCGGCCGCCGCCCGGCCGCACGCCGCTCGTCGCTCAGGCGCCGGTAGGCGATGGTGAAGACCCACGACCGGAAATTCGCCTCGTCGCCCCGGAAGCTGCCCAGGTTGCGCAGCACGCCGACGAACACCTCGCTCGTGAGGTCGTCGGGCTCGGCCGCGCGCTGGACGCGCAGGAAGCCGGCCACCGCCGGGGCCAGCGAGGCGTACAGCCGCTCCAGCGCCCAGGCCTCGCCGGCCCGCGCCGCGGCCAGCACCGTCTCGAAGGGCTCGTCCTCCCTGTCGCGGCAATACGGCACGAGCGCGCTGGCCCTCCGTCGATCCGCTGTCCCCTCTAGCTGACCGGATGCTACCGAGCCGATGCCACCCTGTGTGGCTGGGCACGCGCACGTCGTCAGAGTGTGCCGCCCACCTGGTCATCCTTGAGCACGTAACCGACGCCGCGGACCGTCTGGACCAGCTTCGCGGCGCGGGGGCCTAGGCGCTGCCGCAGCAGGCTGATCCGGGCGGTCACCAGGCTCTCGTCGTGGGGCTCGTGGCCCCACACCTGCTCCAGCAGGCTGGCATTGCTCATCACCTGGCCGGCATGGCGCGCCAGCACCGACAGCAGTCGGAAGTCGGTGGGACCGATGTCGATCGGCGTGCCCTCGAACTCGGCCACGTGGGTGCGCTCGTCCACCACCAGGGGCCCGACGTGGCTGGCCGCGTGGCCCAGCCGGCCGGCGCGCCGCAGGACGGCTCGCACCCGGGCCAGCAGCTCCTCGACCTCGTACGGCTTGGTGACATAGTCGTCAGCACCGGCGTCGAAGGCCAGGAGCCGGCTGGACGTGCGGTGCTCACGGGTCACGAACATCAGCAGCGGGTCGCCGTAGTCCTGCAGGCCTCGGGCGAGCTGGCTGCCGATCAGGCCCCGGCGGCCCACCATCTCCAGGACCACCAGGTCGGGCCGGAACGTGCGGGCCACCGCGGGCGCGTCCGAGGGGTCGGTCGTCGTGCTGTGGTACCCGCGGCCCTGCAGGGCGCGGACCAGCGACTCACGAGCATCGACGTCATCGTCGACCACGAGGATCCGCGCGGCTCCGTTCATCAGGCCCCGACCAACGCCATCGCCGGAGCGGGACCGAAGGGTCCGGGCCGAACCCCGAGTGATCAGCGATCCGGCTCGCCGAGCAGCACGCTCGGGTCCGGCCACACCACCCGGATCCCGACCGCGTGCCCGCCTCCCGGGGTGTCGAAGGGCTCGCGCCCACGCTCGACGCCGCCCTGTGCCGCGTAGAAGGCCTGGGCCGCGGTGTTCCGTTCCAGCACCCACAGGTACAGGCCGCTGGGGCGGTCGTCCGCCAGCACCGCTTCCGCCGAGCAGGCCAGCAGCCGGGCGCCCACACCCTGGCGCTTGAGGTCGGGCCGGACGTGGAGGTTGTCCAGCAGCGCGCCCCACTCGGGATCGTCGTGGAGGATCGTGTGGACCAGCCCGACGATCTCCCCGCGGCGGTCGACCGCCACCGTCGTGCGATCCTCCGGCGCGGGCCGGGCCAGCCGTTCGGTCCACTCGGCCAACCGCTCGGTGCCCACGTCGCCGTCGAGGAACGCGTCGGGGAACGAGCCCCGGTAGTGCAGCCGCCAGCTCTCGGCGTGCAGCGCGGCGATGGCGGCAGTGTCGGCCTCGGTCGCCGGGCGGTAGTCCATCACTCGAGGCTGACGCGGGGGTCCGGATCCCAGGGCACGACGTCGGCCGTCTCGACGGTCCAGCGCAGGATGCGGTCCCGCAGCTCGCGCTCGATGGGCGCGGTCTCGGGCGATCCGCTGAGGTTGCGCAGCTCGCCGGGGTCGGTCGCCCGGTCGTAGAGCTCGTCGCCCTCGTACAGCCGGTACACGTAGGTCCAGCGCTCGGTGCGCAGGGCGATGGCCTTGCCCACGGTCTCCGGGGCCTCGTGCTGAAGGCGGGCCTTCAGGTCGTAGGGGTAGTCGGCCCGTTCCAGCAACGGCTCCTCGGCGACGGTGAACCCGCCCTCGGAGAAGGCGGCGTCGCGGGGCGCGCCGGTGAGCAGGCTGCGGCCGAAGTGGGTGTGGCGCGGCTCCGCCTCGGCCAGCTCGACCAGGGTGGCGAACAAGTCGATCAGCTCGACCAGGTCGGCACGCTCCTCGCCCTCGGGGACGCCGGGGCCGGCCAGCACGAGCGGGTTGCGCACCAGGCACGAGTGCAGGCCGGACGGCCACTTCTCGACCAGGCCGTAGTCGCCCAGGTAGTCGCCGTGATCGCTGCAGAACGCGGTCACCGTGCGCTTGGCCATCCCGGCCCGCTCGACCGCTCGCAGCACCCGGCCGAGGTGGTCGTCCGCCCGGGAGACCATGCCGTAGTAGGTGGCCCGGATCTCGGCCCAGTTGGCCGCATCGAGCCGGTCGAGGCCGTAGCGGGCCCGGATCTCGCCCATGTAGCGGGGCGCGCCGGCTTCGGGTAGCCCCAGCGGCGCAGGCATGTCCCGGCGATCGTGGAGCGAGAACCACGGCTCTTCCACCTCGAAGGGCGGGTGAGGGAATATCAGCGCGCACACCAGCGCCCACGGCTCGGGCAGGCCCGCGCCCAGCCACTTCTCGGCGGTCTGCACGCAAGCCTCGTCCAGGTCCACCACCGCGCCGTCGGCGTCGCGGCGCCCGTGGTAGAAGGCCCGGGACAGGGGGTGCTCGCGGGGGTAGGGCGAGGACCCGTACAGCATGGTGGGGGCGACCGCGAAGCCGTGGAGGTCGGTGCTGGCCTTGGTGACGCCGGGCGCGAAGGTGTCGCCCCGGATGCCGGCCCAGGCCACGTAGTAGCCGGCCTCGCGCAAGCTGCGCAGCAGGTTGGGCTCGTGCGGCTTGAGGAGGTTGTCGAGCGTGCGGTGCCCCGCCACGTGCGGGTACCAGCCGGTGAACAGCGAGACCCGGCTCTGTGAGCACACGCTGTGCTGGGAGTAGGCCTCGGTCCAGCGGGTGCCGCGGGCGGCGAGGGCGTCAAGGTGCGGCGTGCGCGCCACCGGGTTGCCGAACGCGCCGAGCGAGTCTGCCCTCAGCTCGTCGGGCATGAACAGCAGCAGGTTGGGCCGCGTCATGGGGGATGCTCCAAGACTCCCCAGTCTCGCAGGGCGGCAGCGGTGTTCTCGTCAGCCGGGAGGAACGCCTCCAGCCGGAGCTCCGAGAGGGTGACGTCCACGGCGGTGGCGAACGACGTGAGCGTGGTGATCAGCCGCAGCTCGCCCTGGGCGGTCCGCAGCCGCAGCGGCACTGCGAAGCCGACGTGGTCCGGCCCGGGCGCCAGGGGCGGGACGTAGCCCTCCAGCTCGGCGATCAGGTCGTCCAGGGCGGGAGAGGGGCTGCGCCGGGCGTGCGAACGCAGGCTCTCGATGATGTGGCGGCCCCACTCGGCCAGGTTCTCGACCCGCGCCGCCGTTCCCGCCGGATGCAGCGCGAGGCGCAGCACGTTGACCGGCGGCTCCAGCAGGGCGGGATCGGCGCCCTCGGTCAGCACGGCAAAGGCGGCATTGGCCGCCACCAGCTCGCC
>DASRJN010000279.1:0-5472 GCA_035649455.1 Acidimicrobiales bacterium | reverse complement strand
GAGGCATCGGCCGCCTCGAACTGGAAGCCTTCGGCCTCGAGCTGCTTGAGCCGCTCGGACAGGTCGCCCGCCGACCGGTCGTCGAGATCGACGCCGAACTCCCTGGCCTTGAGCGACATCCCCGCCCGGCCGCCCAGGTCCGACACCAGGACCCGGGTGTGGTTGCCCACCACCGTCGGGTCGACGTGCTCGTAGCTGGCCCCACCCACCCGGCCCAGGGCCGAGGTGTGCAGGCCGCCCTTGTGGGCGAAGGCGGAGGCGCCGACGTAGGGGTCGGCGGCGTGCGGCGGCAGGTTGACCAGCTCGGCGACGTGCCGGCTCACCGCGGTGAGGCGCTCGATGCGGTCGTCGGGCAGGCAGGTCACGCCCATCTTGAGCTGGAGGTCGGGGATGACCGTCATGAGGTTGGCGTTGCCGGTGCGCTCGCCGTAGCCGTTGACGGTCCCCTGGACGTGGCTGGCGCCGGCCACCACCGCGGCGACCGAGTTGGCGACCGCGCAGCCGGTGTCGTTCTGGGTGTGGATGCCGATCTGCTGGTCGGGGCCGAAGTAGGCGACGACCTCGCCGACGATGCGCTGGACCTCGTGCGGCAGGGAGCCGCCGTTGGTGTCGCACAGCACCACGACCTCGGCGCCGTTGGTGGCCGCCTGCTCGAGCACGCGGAGGGCGAACTCGGGGTTGGCCTTGTAGCCGTCGAAGAAGTGCTCGGCGTCGAAGAACACCCGCTGGCCCTCGGCCTTCAGGAAGGCGACGGACTCGCCGACCATGGCCGCGCCCTCGTCGAGCGTGGTGCGCAGCGCCTCGGTGACGTGGAAGTCCCAGCTCTTGCCCACGATGCAGCACGTCGATACGCCGCTGTCCAGCAGCGCTCGCAGGGTGGGGTCGACATCGACCCGGCCGAGCGGCTTGCGGGTGGACCCGAAGGCCACCAGCGTGGCCGTCTGCAACTTCAGCTCGGTGCCGGCCCGGCGGAAGAACTCGGCGTCGCGCGGGTTGGCTTGCGGGTAGCCGCCCTCGATCCAGCGCACGCCGAGCCAGTCGAGCTGCTCGGCCACTCGCAGCTTGTCCTGGACGGTGAGGGAGATCCCCTCGAACTGGGCCCCGTCCCGGAGGGTGGTGTCGAAGATGTCGATGCTGCTGGGGGTGGCTTCGGGGACGCGGTCAGCCGACATGTTCCACCCAGTCCTTGTATTGATCGACCTGGCCGCGGACGGCCCGGCCGTACTCCTCACCGATGGCCAGCGTCATCGGCCCCGGGGCCGGGATGGGCCGGTCGTCGACCGAGGACACCGAGGACACCTCGGCCGCGGTGCCGCACACGAACATCTCCTCGGCCACGTACAGGTCGCTGCGGGACAGGTCGCCCAGCGCCACCTCGAAGCCCAGGTCGCGGGCGATGGTCATGACCGTGTCCTGGGTGATGCCCTCCAGGGCTCCGGCGGACAGGGGCGGCGAGACGAGCTTGCCGTGGCGGGCCACGAAGATGTTCTCGCCCGTGCACTCGGCCACGAACCCGGCCCGGTTCAGCAGGATGGCCTCGTCGTAGCCGGCCTTGAGGGCCTCGACCTTGGCCAGCGAGCTGTTCACGTAGTTCCCGGTGGTCTTGGCCGCCGGCGGCATGATGTTGTGGTCGTGGCGGGCCCAGGACGAGATCTTCATGCGCACGCCCTTGGTGAGCGCGTCGTCGCCCAGGTAGGCGCCCCACGGCCAGCAGGCGATGGCCACGTCGACCTCGCAGGGCAGGGTGTTGAGGCCCATCTCGCCGTATCCGTAGTAGGCGATCGGCCGGATGTAGCAGGACGGCAGGCCGGTGGCCCGCACCGTGTCCTTCACGGCCTGGACCATCTCCTCGACGCTGTAGGGCAGTTCCATCATCAGGATCTGCGCGGACTGCTGCATGCGCCGCATGTGGTCGGTGAGGCGGAAGACACCGGGGCCGTCGTCGGTCTCGTAGGCGCGGATGCCCTCGAAGACCCCCATGCCGTAGTGGAGCGAGTGCGTGAGGATGTGGATCTTCGCCTCGTCCCACGGAATCAGATCGCCGTTGAACCAGATCTTCTCGGTGGGCGTGATGGGCATGACGGTGGAGTCCCCTCGTGATCAGACCCGGGCGGCGAGCGCATCGCCGATCTCGGGTGTGGAACCGGACTGGGCCGACGGGTCGGCACAGGCCTTGCGGATGCGGGCGGCCGCGTCGGCCTCGCCCAGGAAGTCGAGCATCATGGCTGCGGACAGCACCGCGGCGGTGGGGTTGGCCTTGGCCTGGCCGGCGATGTCGGGCGCCGAGCCGTGGACGGGCTCGAACATCGACGGGCCGGTGCCGGCCGGGTTGAGGTTGCCGGAGGAGGCGAAGCCGATGCCGCCGGACACGGCCCCGCCCAGGTCGGTGAGGATGTCGCCGAACAGGTTGTCGGTCACGACCACGTCGTAGCGCTGCGGGTCCGACACGAAGTAGATGCAGGCGGCGTCCACGTGGTTGTAGGCGGTGCCTACGTCGGGGTGGTCGGCCGCCACGTGGTCGAACGTGCGCTGCCACAGGTCGCCGGCGAAGGTCAGCACGTTGGTCTTGTGCACCAGCGTGAGGTGCTTGCGGCTGCGGGCCTCGGCCAGCTCGAAGGCATAGCGCACGCAGCGCTCGACGCCCATGCGGGTGTTGACCGAGCCCTGGGTGGCCACTTCGTGGGGCGTGCCCTTGCGCAGCACGCCGCCCTCACCCACGTACGGGCCTTCGGTGTTCTCCCGGATGACGATCATGTCGATGCCGCTCTCGGCGTCGAGGAACGGGCGCTGGTTGATATAGAGGTCGAGGTCGAAGCGCATCTTGAGCAGCAGGCCGCGCTCGATGACGCCCGGCGGGACCTCGGGCGTGCCCACCGCGCCGAGCAGCAGGGCGTCGAGGCCGCGCCACTCGTCCAGCACGCTGTCCGGCAGGACCGTGCCGTCACGTAGGTAGCGGGCTCCGCCCAGGTCGTAGTCGACGGTCTCGAGCTGTACCCCGGTCGCCGCCACCACCTTGAGCGCCTCGGCGACGACCTCGGGCCCGATGCCGTCACCGCCGATCACTCCGATCCTCTTGGTCACCATCGCTCCGTGTCCGTCGTGGAAATTCTGGCCGAGAAATGAGAAACCGCCCACCCGGAGGCGGACGGTCGAAAGCGCACATCGGGGTCCGACGTGCGCTACGTGATGATGATTACCGACATGTAGGCGCGGGTCATCGGGCGCAAGTGTTCACCCTGACCGGAGGTGACGTCAACTACATCTCCGGCCGTGGAAGGATCACGGCCCATGCCCGCCGATCAGTACCCGCCGGAGGATCCGCGCCGGCGCTGGGCGCAGGACGAGGCGGCCCCGTCAGCCTGGGGCGCGCCCGCCGACGCCCCGCCGCCGGCGCCGCCATCCGGCTGGAACCCACCGAACCAGACGCCGCCGCCGCCGTCCGGGCGCGGCCCCGCTCCGGCCCCGCCACCGTCCTGGGGAGAACCACGTCAGGCCCCGCCGCCATCGTGGGACGCCGCGCCACAGGCGCCGCCGCCGTCGTCGTGGGGCGCGGCGGGGCAGCGCCCGCCGGCACCGTGGGGCGCGCCCGGCCAGCCGCCCGCGGCGTGGTCGACGCGGTCGTCGGCCGCGGGGGCGTGGGCGACCTACTCGGAGCGGGAGTCCGGGGCCGGCAACCTGGGCCTGGCCATCATGGGCGGCTTCGCCGGGGCCGTGGTCGCCGGGCTGATCTGGTGGGGCATCATCGCCACCACCCGCATACAGGTCGTCTACCTGGCCTTCGGCGTCGGCTGGATCGTGGCCCAAGGTGTCCTCATCTGCGCCCAGCAGCGCCACCGCATCCCGCTCCAGGTCGTGGCCGGCACGTTCACGCTGCTGGCGCTGGGGGTGAGCGAGTACTTCATCCAGCGCTCACTGTTCATCGCCGACGGCGGCAGCCTCCCGCTGTGGAACGGGTTCGACCTCGGGCTCGACGTGGTGCGAGAAGGGCTGAAAGAAGACCCGATCACCGCCTTGTTCTGGATCGCCGCCGTCGTCGTCGCCATCGTGGTCGCCGGCAAGCAGGACGCCATCACCCAGAGACGGTGAGTGCTCTGGCCATGACGTTCACTGCCTCATGGGCGCGGCGCCGCACTAACCTCGAACGCCTATGGCACAGACCCAGCACCTCTCTCAGGCGGCGTACGACCGGCTCCAGGCCGAGCACGACGACCTGACGACGCGCGGCCGGGTCGAGATCGCCCGCAAGATCGAGGCCGCCCGCGAGCTGGGCGACCTGTCCGAGAACGGTGACTACCACGCGGCCAAGGAAGAGCAGGGCAAGATGGAGGGCCGCATCCGCCAGCTCGCCTACATGCTCGAGAACGCGGAGATCGTGGAGTCCGACGGCAGCAACGAGGTCTCACACGGCTCGGTCGTCGCCATCCGCTACGAGGGCGACGACGAGGTCGAGCGCTACCTGATCGGCTCCATCGAGGAGCGCCACGACGACCTGGACATCATCAGCCCTTCGTCCCCGCTGGGCGAGGCGCTGATCGGCTCGTCCCCCGGTGACACGGTGACCTTCGTCGCCCCCACCGGAGCCGAGCTCAAGGTCGACGTCGTCTCCGTCGGCTGAGGCCTACGGGCGCACCAGGAGCCACACCAGCGCGAAGTGGGAGGCGCTCGCGCTGACCACGAAGGTGTGCCAGATCTCGTGGTAGCCGAAGACCGCGGGGCTGGGGTCGGGGCGGTTGGTGGCCAGGGTGATGGCGCCGACGGTGTAGAGCACGCCGCCCATTGCCAGGAGGGTGAGCTCGACGCTCGAGAGGGATGCCGCGAGCTGGGGGGCGGCCACGATGGCCAGCCAGCCGAGCACCAGGTACAAGGTGAAGCCGACCGCGGGCCACCGTTCCAGGCGCAGGACCGTGATCATGATGCCGGCGGCGGCGCCCACCCAGGCGACCACCAGCAGGCTGATCCCCCACGACGGGCGCAACGCCAGCAGCACGACCGGGGTGTAGGTGCCGGCGATGAGCACGTAGATCATGCAGTGATCCAGGCGGCGCATGTGCCGGAGGGCCCGGGCCGACCACTGGCCCCGGTGGTAGGCCGCGCTGACGCCGTACAGGGCGGTCAGGCTGGCGGCGAAGATGGCCGCGCCGACGCGCGCCTCCACACCACGCGCCAGGGCTACGAGGGCGATGCCTGCCGGGATGGAGGCGAAGAACGCCACCTGGTGAAGCCGCCCACGCAGCCGCGGCTTGGTGAGCAACGGCCGGTGCATCCGTCTCAGACTAGTGCCGCGACCGCCGCTCGAAACAGGCATGCGATAGTGGCGTACGCCACAGGCGCGGTTCCGGAACGAGGGCAGGACCTGTCCTCAAGGCAACGTAGGGTGCGGCCATGGATTGGAAGCTCGAGCTCATCGGACTGCCCGTGACCGACATCGATCGGGCCAAGGCCTTCTACTCGGAGCAGGTCGGCTTCACCGTC
>DASRJN010000278.1:0-3085 GCA_035649455.1 Acidimicrobiales bacterium | reverse complement strand
CGAGGCCGCCCACCGGAGCCTCGACGCGGTGCTGCCGGGAACCGGAGCGCTGCGCGACCGCTACATCGCCTGGCGTGAGGCGCATGCCGTGCCCCGCGACGTGCTCGAGCCCGCCATCCAGTCGCTGGCCGGTGACCTGCGCGAGCGCACCCAGCGGCTGTTCGGCCTGCCCGACGGCGAGCACGTGGAGTGGATCTTCGAGACCGACAAGCCGTGGTCGGGCTTCAACTACTACGAGGGCGGATTGCGCAGCCGGGTCGCCATCAACCTCGACCTGCCGGTGCTGTCGCTCACGCTGGGGCACCTGGTGGCTCACGAGGCCTATCCCGGCCACCACACCGAGCACACCCGCAAGGAGGTGGGGTTGGTGCGCCAGCGACGCTGGCAGGAGGAGACGATCTTCCTGGTGGGCACGCCCCAGTGCACGATGGCCGAGGGCCTCGCCGACCTGGGCGTCGAGGTCACGCTGGGCCGTCGGCCCGAGCCGGTCGTGGCCGAGCACCTGCGCCCGCTGGGAGTGCGCTACGACGCGGACGTGGCGGCGTCCGTGGCCGAAGCCGGCGAGGCGCTGTCGTGGGTGCGCTCGAACGCCGCCATCGGGCTGCACGACGGCGGCCGGTCGGTGGACGACACCGTCGCCTACCTGGAGCGCTGGGCGCTGCTGCCCCGCAACCGCGCCGAGAAGGCGGTGTCGTTCCTGACCGACCCCACCTGGCGGGCCTACAGCCACTGCTACACCGAGGGCTTGCGCTTGTGCCGCGGCTTCGTCGCGGGCGAGCCCGCCCGCTTCGAGCGCCTGATCACCGAGCAGATGCTGCCGGCCGACCTGGCCGCCTGAGGTCGCGAAAGTCGAACCTGACGGCCCGGCAAGTGGCGGTTCCGCTAGATTTCCGCCACACATTGTTCTGAGGCGGCAGGGCACATGGGAGACGCAGTCGGTCTCGATCTGGGTGCGGCCACAGCCGTAGCCGCGCGCTTCCGGGGCGACCAGATCGGGCCCACCGTGGTGGTGCCCACCGCGGACCTCGGCGTAGGCGCCACCACCACTTGTCACCAGCTGGAGTCGCTGGCGGCCCGGGTCGTGGGCCCGGACAGCCTGCCTGCGGTGGGGATCGCGATCCCCACGCTGAACCCGGTGGACCAGGACGAGGTCGACGCCGCGGCCCGCGAGGCCTTCGGCCATCCCCTCCTGGTGCTGCGCCCGGTCGCGGCCGCGGCGTGGTTCCTGCACAGCACTGAGGTCCATCAAGACGCCGTCGTGGTGGTGGTGGAGGCGGACGAGACGGAGATGGCCGTCACCCTGGTGCGCCCCTGGCCCCGGATCCCCAGCATCGAGCGGCAGCCGGTCGGCTGGCTGCTGTCGCCCGGCGCCCCGGCGGAGGACGCGGTCGACATCGTCGGCGCGACGCGGAAAGCCGCAGGACTGGACCGAACCGACATCGACGTGGCCGTGATCATCGGCGGCGCCACGTGGCTCGCAGGGCTGGCCGACCGGATCACCGCGGCGCTGGGCCTGGCCGCGGTCGTCGCCGCCGAGCCGCTCGAGGCGGTGGCGTGCGGCGCCGCGCTGCTGGCGGCGGAGTCCGACGGCCTCGGGGTGGGCACGGCCCTGGCCCTGGGCGCTCCCGCGGTGGGCGCCGGCCTGGCCGCCACGGCCGCGCCCGCGGCCGGGCCGGCCCTCGGCTCGGGCCTCGGCGAGGCGGTCGGAGCCACTGGCGGCGCCGGGGCGGGTCTCGGCACGGCCCTGCGGAACATGGGCGAGGGCAAGGACGCGCCCACCGAGCCCCTCGGTAGCGACCTCGGCGAGGCCGTGGGCGGCTACAAGGAGCCCCCGTCCTCACCCGGCGCCGATGGTGGCGAGGGTGACGGCAGCGCCAAGCGGCCACCGTCGCGCCTGCCGGCCGGCGGCCTGAAGCGCAGCCTGGTGCTGGTCGCGCCCGCCGTGGTGGCGGTCCTCGCCGTGGGCGGGCTGACGGTGCGGTCGTGCATCCAGGACCCCGACACCACCACCCTGGCCACGGCCGGCGAGCCGGCCGACCCCGACGACCCCAGCACCACCGGCACGGCCGGCACCGACGGCGTCAGCCCGGGCGGCAGCGACAAGCCCGACCCCCTCGACCCCACGAGCAGCGAGCGCTCGACGTCCACATCGACCACGCGCCCCACCACGACCACCCGGCGCACGGCCCCGACGACCGCGTCCCCGGGCACGCCTGTGGCCCCGCCCGCCAACCCTCCGCCCCCGCAGGACACCACGGCACCGTCGATCACCAACCTGGCGAGCAGCGAGGACGAGATCCGGGCCGTCGTCCAGGACGTCCGGTGCCCGACCCCGCAGACCACGGAGCTGTCGGCCACGATCACCGACGACTCGGGCGTCGCCAGCGCCAAGGTGAGCTGGACGGCCCCGGGCCTACCGGGCGAGACGTTGACGATGGCGTCCGGTGGCGGCACCTGGTCCACCACCCTGGGGCCCATCGAGGCGAACCTGACCAACACCGAGGTGGTGACCGTCACCTGGACGGTCGAGGCCGTCGATGCCGCGGGGAACGCCGCCACCGGTAGCTCGAAGCTCAGCCTCCGCGGCTGCTTGATCCCCAACCCGGGCTGAGCCGCTGCCCGTTGGGCCGACTGACGCGCGTGTCCGTAGGGTGTGCGCATGCGATCTCCGAAGGACTTCTTCCGCCCGCTCGCGGTCGGGGCGCCCGAACCCTTGCGGGAGATCCCCTTCCGCCCGTCGCGGATGATCCACTTCTTCCCGGCCTCCAACCCCAAGATGGTCGGGAAGGTGCCCCAGATCGCACCCACGGTCGACGTGCTGCTGGCCAACCTCGAGGACGGCGTGCCCGCGGCCGACAAGGAGGCCGCCCGGGCCGGCCTGGTCGAGGTGGCCCGGGGCTGGGATTCGCCCGACACGCAGCTGTGGACCCGGGTGAACGCCCTTGACTCGCCCTGGGGCCTCGACGACCTCGTCACCGCGGTGAGCGAGGCCGGCCGGGTGCTCGACGTCGTCATGATCCCCAAGGTCGAGGGGCCCGAGGACATCCACTACGTGGACCGGCTGCTGGCCCAGCTGGAGGCCAAG
>DASRJN010000277.1:0-4607 GCA_035649455.1 Acidimicrobiales bacterium | reverse complement strand
CGGGTAGGGGATGCCGGCCAGGCGGTTGATGACGAAGCCCTGCACCACCAGCAGCGCCACCGCGATCATCAACACCAGCAGCTGCTCCGGCTCGCGCAGGATGCCGAGCGAGACGATGAGCGTAGTGGCGCCGGCCGGCGGATGCGGCACCTTCGCCCACACCATGACGCCGCTGGTGAGGCCCAACGACAGCGCGGCGGCGCCGACCCGCGCGCCGGTCACGCTGGTGGCCAGCGCGGGCGGTGCGTCGGTCAACCCGAACAGCACCAGCGCCAGGTAGCCGGCCGCCGCGCCGATGGCGTGCCCGCACAGCGTGTTGCGGGGCGAGGCCGTCGCCACCAGCGGGGTGTAGAAGAGCAGGAAGGCGGTCGGCCCCAGCGACGGGAACACGAACGGCTGGCCGGTCACCGCGGCCACCAGCGCCATGAGCCCGATGGCGATGAGGCCGTTGACGAGGGCGAACAGGCCCAGGATGAACGTCGAGTCGTGCCGCTGCACGAGCGCCGAAGCTCAGCGTGCCGATCTCGCCTACGAAGGCCTGGTACTCGCGCCCGTTCTGGCCCACCGACTCGAAGTGGAGCAGGCCGAACACCAGCGGGAACGTCACCAGCCCGGCCAGCACGCAGCCCCAGAACACGAGCTGGTGGCCCAGCCAGCGGATGCGCGACCGGCCGCGTATGAAGGACTGCGCCACCAGGTTGGACAGCACCAGCCCGGGCAGGGCCAGGGCGTTACGGCCCCGGCGGCCGGGGCTGCGGAACGCCTCCCGGCCCCGCCGGTTGAGCCGGGCGGTGGGCGGGCGCTGCAGCCAGATCATGTAGCGGTAGATGATCGCGAAGATGGCGAACAGCGTGCCGAACAGGTAGCCGACCAGCGCGGCGTCGAACCAGCGCAGGTTCCCGCTGCCCAGCACTGCGATGGCGATGGCGACCAGTACCCCGAGGACCCCCCACGTCGCGGCGCGGCGGTCGATCGGCGCGAGCTGGGTCATGGGACCTCCGGCAGCGGGCGGCTCCTCTGCCGCCCGACCCTACCCCTAGGCCAGATCCGCGAGCGGTACCTCGGGATCGGCCAGCCGGGCCGGGTCCTGGCGGGCCCCGCCTTCCACGATGCCCTTGAGGTCCTCGACCACGTCCCACACGTTGACGTTCATGGCTGCGCTGACCACGCCGTCGCGGTGCCAGAACGCGATCAGCTCCCGGTCCGCCAAGCTGCCCCGGACCACCAGATCGTCGCCGGGCTGGGAGTAGCCGACGTATTCCATGCCGAGGTCGTACTGGTCGGAGAAGAAGTAGGGGAGGCGGGCGTAGGCGGTGCGCTCGCCCGCGGCGTTGGCTCCGGCGGCCAGGCCCTGGTTGAGCGCGTTGGCCCAGTGCTCGACCCGCAGGTGGGCGCGGTAGTGGGGGTGCCAGGCGGAGGCCACGTCGCCGGCGGCGTACACGCCCGGCGCGCTGGTCTCCAGGTGCTCATCGACCAAGACGCCGTTGTCGACCTTGAGGCCGGCGCTCGCGGCCAGGTCGACCCGGGGCACCACGCCCACGCCGACGACCACGACGTCGGCGGGCTCGACCCGCCCGTCGCTCAGCACGACGTTGGCGACCCGGCCGGTCCCCTGGAGCTCGGTCACGCCCGTGCCCAGGCGCAACGCGACGCCGTTCTCGGCGTGCAGCGCCCGGAACATCTCGCCCACCTGGTCGCCCATGACGCGGCGCAGGGGGAGCGGCTCGGGGTCGATCAGCACCACCTCGGCGCCCAGCTGGCGGGCCGACGCGGCCACCTCCGAGCCGATCCACCCGGCGCCGATGACGGCCACCCGGCCCCCGCCGCGGATGGCGTCGCCCAGGCGCAGCGAGTCGGCGCGGGTGCGCAGGTAGTGCACACCGTCGAGCTCGGCGCCCGGCAGCGGCAAGCGGCGGGGCTCGGCCCCGGTGGCCAGCACCGCGGTGGTGAACCCGACGGTCTCGCCGCCGTCGAGCCACGCCTGCGCGGCGCCGAGGTCGAGCGTCTGGACCGCCCGCCCGGCCAGCAGCTCGATGTCGTGCTCCTCGTAGTAGCCCTCGTCGTGGACCCGGGTCGTCTCGGCGTCCCGCTCCCCCCGCAGCACGTCCTTGGACAGCGGCGGGCGCTCGTACGGACGCTCGTTCTCGGCGCCCACCAGCACGATGCGGCCGTCGTAGCCCGCCCGGCGGGCGCCTTCCGCCGCCTTCGCGCCGGCCACGCTGGCGCCCACGATCAGGAGAGTGCGGTCGGCGGTCATGACCGGTCCACCCCCGCGAGGCTGAAGAACTCGGCCCGGGAGCGGGGATCCTCCCGCAGCAGCCCGTGGAGGGCCGAGGTCACGGTGCGAGAGCCGCTGGCCTGGACGCCGCGCAGGCTCATGCACAGGTGCTCGGCCTCGAGCACCACCCCGACGCCCTTGGGCGCCAGGTGCTCCTCCAGCCAGTCGGCCACCTGCTTGGTGAGCCGCTCCTGGACCTGGAGGTCGCGGGCGAACAGCTCCACCACCCGGGCCAGCTTGGACAGCCCGAGGATGCGCTCGCCGGGCAGGTAGCCGACGTGCGCCACTCCCTTGAACGGCAGCAGGTGGTGCTGGCACAGCGAGTGGAAGGGGATGTCCCGGGCGACCACCAGCTCGTCGTAGCCCTCGTCGTTCGGGAAGGTGGTGAGGTCGAACGAGCGGGGGGTGAGCAGCTCCTGGTAGGCGGCGGCCACGCGGCGGGGGGTGTCGGCCAGGTGCTCGTCGTCGGGGTTCTGCCCCAGCGCCACCAGCAGGTCGGTGACGGCGAGCTCGGCGGCGACCGGATCGATGGCGGCACGGCCCTGAATCACCTGCAGGTGCGGGCGGGTGTCCAGGACTATATCGAGATCGTCTCTAAAAGTGGACATACCTTATTTTAGAAACCTCGCCGGGCTTGAGCCAACCCTCTTGCATTTTAGAAGCCGCGCCGAGGATGGCCTCCACGGAGCGGTCGACGTCCGCCTCGCTGGTCCGCCAGTTGGACACCGAGATGCGCATCAGCCGCCGGCCGTGCCAGGTGGTGTCACCCATCCAGCATTCGCCTGAGCGCTGCACCGCCCGGACGATGCGGCCGGTGGTCTCGTCGTCACCGAAGCCCACCAGCACCTGGTTGAGCACGACGTCGTTGGCGATGTCGACGCCGTCCGCCGCGCCGAGCCCGTCCGCGAAGCGTCGGGCGAGGGCGCAGCACCGCTCGACCAGGCCGGCCACCCCGTCCCGGCCCAGCTCCCGCAGCGCGGCCCAGGTGGCGAAGCCCCGGGCCCGGCGCGACGACTCGGGCACGAAGTCGGCCGGTGTGCGCAGCTCGCGCTGGCCGTGCCCGGTGAGGTAGGCGGCGGTGAAGGACATGGCCGCCGCGTGCGCCTCGGGATCGGCGCAGAACACGTAGCCGCTGTCGTAGGGGATGTTGAGCCACTTGTGGCCGTCGGTGGCCCAGGAGTCGGCGGTCTCGAGCCCGGCGGTCAGGTGCCGGGTGGTGGGGCTGGCCGCGGCCCAGAGCCCGAAGGCCCCGTCCACGTGGACCCAGGCCCCGTGCTCGTGGGCGACCGCGGTCCCCGCGCTCAGGTCGTCGACCGCCCCGGTGTTCACGTTGCCGGCCTGGAGGCACACGATCGCGGGCCCGGCCGGCCCGGCGTCGAGCACCCTCCGGAGGTCGGCGACGTCGATCTCTCCCTGCGCCCCGGCGGCCACCGGCTCGACGACGTCCACCCCCAGGCCCAGCAGCCGCAGGGCGCGGTCGACGGTGGCGTGCCGCTCCCGGCTCGCCACCACCCGGACCGCCGGCCCGCCCGCGAGCCCCCGCCGCTCGACGTCCCAGCCCGCCTGGGCCAGCACGTGGTGCCGCGCTGCCGCGAGGGCCACGGTGTTCGCCCCCTGGCCTCCGGTCACGAACCCGAACGACGCGTGGTCGGGCAGTCCCAGCAGCTCCTTGAGCCACGCGCCGGCCACGTCCTCGACGATCGCGGCCGCCGGGGACGTCGCCAGGTTGAAGGCCGGCTGGTCCCACCCCACCGCGAGCACGTCGGCCGCGGTGGCCGCGTCGAGTGCTCCACCCACCACGAACCCGAAGTACCGCGGCCCGCTCGTCCCCACCAGCCCGGGGTCCACCGCCTCGACCAGCTGCCGTACCACGTCGGGCGCGGGGGTGGGCGCGTCGGCCAGGTCCCCCAACCCCGCCCGCAGCGCGTCGAGCTCCACCCCGGCCGGGAAGACCGCCCGCTCGGCCACCTGCTCCCGGTACCCGGCGGCCTGGGCCGCCACCTCCACCAACAGCTCACGCAGCGAAGTCACACCCCATCTTGGCCCCGCACGCCGCCGAGGCCGAGCCCGATTCTCGCCCGGCCCCTAGCTGAGCAGGCCCAGCTCGCGCATGGCGACGATGGCATCGCTGCGGCTGGAGACGCCGAGCTTGCGGTAGACGGACATCGCCTGCGTCTTGACCGTGTGGCGGGAGATGTAGAGGCGCCGGCCGATCTCGGGATAGGTCAGATGCGTCGGCAGCAACGGCAGCAGCCGGAGCTCGGCCGTGGTGAGGGACGACGCACCCGGCGCGCCGCCGCGGACCGTGTCGAGGCGCATCCGTACGGCC
>DASRJN010000276.1:0-13855 GCA_035649455.1 Acidimicrobiales bacterium | reverse complement strand
TGCCCACCAGCGCGCCCGGCCGGATCAGCTGGTGCACGGTGGCGGCGATGTCCTCGACCGCCTCGACGTGGTGGGGCGAGCAGAACAGCACCGCGAGGTCGGGCCCGGGGCCCAGCCGCTCCAGGACGTCGCCGACGACCTCGCCGGTGGCCTCGGCGGCGTCGGGGTGCTGGGACAGGGCGGTGACGAAGCTCATGGCGGCGGGGTCAGCCCTCGGGACCGGGGACCAGTGTGTAGGGGACGACGGTCACGTGGCCATCGCCCACCCGGCAGTGGGCCTCGACCGTGCCGTAGTCGGCGAAGTCGACCTCGGCCCGCACCAGGCGGTAGGTGAACATGCCCGGGTCCACCTGGAGCGGCTGGACGTTGCGGGCCACCTGCTCGCCGTCGCGGTGGAACACCACCTCCAGCACGCCGGACCCGTCCTCGTCGGCCCCGCACCGCACCAGGACCACCATGTGGGGCGCCACGGTCACCGGCGGAGGCGACGGCGGCGCGGCGGAGAAGTGCACGCCGCCCAGGTCGATCTGGGTGGGGCCCCCCGGGAACGCCGGCTTTAGGTCGATGCTCTCCATGAACAGGGCGGCGACGATGTCCATGTCCCGACGTTAGGGCCGAAACATGGCAAGGGTTCACGATGGACCCCCAGTAATCTCAGGGCGTGGCGTATGAGGGCGAGGCCGGTTCGACCCGGGAGGCGATCCTGCTGGAGGCGCGCCGCTGCTTCGCGGAGCACGGCTACGAGGGCACCTCGCTCAACGACATCGCCGCGGGTGTGGGCATCCGCCGCTCCAGCCTGCTGCACCACTTCGGGTCCAAGGAGGGCGTCTACCAGGCCGTGTTCGAGCGGGCCCTGGCCGACTGGAGCCAGCGCATCAACAACGCGGTCGACGACGTGCCCTCCGGCACCGAGGAGGAGGGCTGGACCCAGGTCGACCGGGTGCTGACCGCCGCCGTGCGCTGGTTCGCCGAGAACCCCGACTTCGTGCGCCTGGTGCGCCACGAGTCCCTGGCCGCCGGCACCCACCTGGGCTTCGACCTCGGAGAGGCGGTACGGCCGCACTTCCAGCGGGCGGTCAACCACTTCGAGCGCGAGATGGGCGAGGGCCGGCTGCGCAAGCACGATCCCGAGCAGCTCATCATCAGCGGCTACGGCGCCATCCTCAACTACTTCAGCGACGTGCACTTCCTGCAGGGTCTGCTGGGCCGCGACCCCATGGCGGAAGACGCCATCGAGGCCCGCATCCAAGCTGTGCGCGAGTTCTTCCGCGCCGCCCTGGAACCGTGACCCTACGTGGTCACACCCTGTTCGTTTAGCCTCATGGCTGCGGGCTAGCGTCCCCCTGTCCGGCCACGAGCACCCCCTGGAGCATGTGAATGGCATCGACTGCTGAGTTGGCCGAGATCGCCCGGCAGTGCCGGGTCGACACGATCAAAGAGCTGCGCAGTGCCCAGTCCGGGCACCCGGGCAGCTCCCTGTCCGCCATGGACGTGATGGTCGCCCTGTACTTCGGCGACTTCCTGCGCCATCGGTCCGATGAGCCCGACTGGCCGGACCGGGATCACTTCCTCCTGAGCGCGGGCCACGCGGTGCCGGGCCTCTACTCGGTCCTGACCCACGCCGGCTACGCGGACCCCAAGGTGCTGAAGGGGCTGCGCAGCCTGGGCACCGGGCTCGAGGGCCACGCGAAGCGGGGCACGTTCCCGGGCGTCGAGGCCTCCTCGGGCTCGCTGGGCCAGGGGCTCAACCTCGGCATCGGCCTGGCCCTGGGCCTGCGCCACGCGGGCCGCCCGGGCCGGGTCTTCGTGCTCCAGAGCGACGGCGAGCAGGAGGAGGGCTCGGTGTGGGAGGGCGCCATGTCGGCCGCCAAGTGGAACCTGGGCAACCTCGTGACCATCGTCGACAAGAACGAGAACCAGATCAACGGGCCCACCCGGGTGATCATGCCCTCGCTCGACCCGCTGCCCGAGAAGTACGAGTCCTTCGGCTGGGCCACCCGGGAGATCAAGGGCAACGACATGGACGACGTGGTCGCCGGCCTGGAGTGGGCGGTCGGCCGGCCCGGCCCGTCGGCGCTCATCTCGCACACCGAGACCGGCCACCCCATCTCCTACATGCGGGGCGATTACCACTGGCACCACGGTGTGATCAACGACGAGCTGTTCCTCCAGGCCATGGCCGAGCTGAACGAGCCCGTCAGCCCCACGCCGGACGACACGTGGCTCCCCGGACACCCGGCCGAGCGGGCGGGGGTGGCGTGATGAAGCTCACGCCCGCCACCGACGTCCACCTCAACGAGGGCGACCTGGTCGCCATCCGGGCCAACTTCGGCCCCACCTTCACCACCCTGGCCGAGAGCGACGAGCGCCTCATGGCCGTGACCGCGGACCTGGGCAGCAGCGTGGGCCTCGCCAAGTTCGGGGAGGCGTACCCCGACCGCTACCTCAACTGCGGCGTCGCCGAGCAGGACATGATCGGCATCTCCGCCGGCCTCGCCCTGGCCGGCTTCGTGCCCTACGCCATCACCTTCGGCTCGTTCCTGGGCCGGGCCATGGACCACGTCCGCCAGTCCATCGGCCACAACCGGCTCAAGGTGAACGTCGTCGGCTCGCACGGCGGCATCTCGAACGGCAAGGACGGTCCGTCGGCCCACGCCATCGAGGACGTCGCCATGTTCCGGGCCATGCCCCCCTTCGCGGTGGTGGTGGTGGCCGACGCCAACCAGCTGGTGCCGGCGCTGAAGGCGTCGGTGGACCACCCCGACCCCGTCTACCTGCGCCTGTACCGGGAGCCGACCCCGGTCTTCTACGGCGAGTCGCCGGACTTCGAGATCGGCAAGGCCAACGTGCTGCGGGAGGGCACCGACCTCACGCTGGTGGCCTGTGGACCGCACGTCGGCTACTGCCTGCGCTGGCTCGAGGTGTGGGGCCAGGACGCCTCGATAGAGCTCATCGACTGCCACACCGTCAAGCCGATCGACGAGGAGACCATCGCCCGCTCGGCGACCAAGACCGGCCGGGTGGTCACCGTCGAGGACCACTACATCAACGGCGGCCTCGGCTCGGCGGTCGCCGAGGTCCTGGCCGAACGCCAGCCCACCCCGATGCGCCGCGTCGGCCTCCGCGGCTACGCCACCAGTGGCCCGTACTACGAGCTCCTCGACTACGTCGGCCTCGGCGAGGAGGGCGTCCGCTCGGCCATGGACGACCTGCTGTCGTAGCCGGTGCCCTCCGGTCCCGCGGCCGTCGTCCTCGACCTGGACGGCGTCGTCATCGACTCCGAAGGCGTGTGGGAGCAGGTCCGCGAGGACTACACCCGGCGCCACGGCGGCCGCTGGCAGGAGGGCACCCAGGCACGGATGATGGGGATGAGCACGGCCGAGTGGGCCGCGTTCATGCACTCCGAGCTGGGTGTGCCCCAGGAGCCCGATGCCATCGCCCGGGGCGTGATCGAAGCGATGCTGGACCGCTACCGCGCGCAGCTGCCGCTGCTGCCCGGGGCCGCCGACGCGCTCGCCGGCCTCGCCGCGCTCTGGCCGCTGGGCCTGGCCAGCTCGTCGCCCCGCGACGTGGTCGACGCCGTGCTGGACCTGGCCGGGATCGCGGGCCGGTTCCGGGCGGTGGTGTCCTCCGACGAGGTATCGGCGGGCAAGCCGGCCCCGGACGTGTACCTGGAGGCGGCCCGCCGGTTGGGGGTCACGCCCGCGGACGCGGTGGCGGTCGAGGACTCGGCCAACGGCATCCGCGCCGACCACGCCGCGGGCCTGGCGGTGGTGGCGGTGCCCAACCCCGAGTTCCCGCCCGCGGCCGACGCCCTGGCGCTGGCGGCCGCCCGCGTGCCCGGGGTCGCGGCCGTCACCCCCGAAGTGGTCCGCCAGGCCGCTCAGCGCCGCCCCCCGACTACCGGGCCGCGCGGGTCGCGCCAGTAGTCTGGCCGGTCATGCCCACCCTCTCGGAAGCGGCCTCCAAGGAGCTGCTGAGCGCGTTCGGGGTGCCGTTCCCGGACGAGCGCGTCGTGGCCGGCGTGGAGGGCGCCGTGGGGGCGGCAGGGGAGATCGGGTACCCGGTGGTGGTCAAGCTGGGGGGCGACGGGATCGCCCACAAGACCGAGCGGGGGCTGGTGCGGTTGGGGCTCGGCTCGGCCGAGCAGGTGGCGGAGGCGGCGACCGGGCTGCTGGCGGCGGCCACCCCGGAGGACGGGGAGGTGCACCTGCTGGTGGCGCCCATGCTGCGGTCCACCCGCGAGCTGATCGCCGGGCTGCACCACGACCCCCAGTTCGGCATGACCGTCATGCTCGGCGTCGGCGGCATCCTGGCCGAGGCGGTGGCCGACGTGAGCTTCCGGCTGGTGCCCATCGATCGGGTCGACGCCGAGGAGATGCTCGATGACCTCTCGCTCCAGCGGCTGCTCGGGCCCTTCCGGGGCGAGCCTGCAGTCGACCGGGCCGCGGTGGCCGACGTGCTGCTGGGCCTGTCCGAGGCCGCCCGCAGCCGCGACGACATCGCCTCGGCCGACCTCAACCCGCTGTTGATCGTCGACGGGCGCCCGGTGGCGGTCGATGCGCTCGTGGAGCTGCGGTGATGGCCGCCGACGAGCGCTTCCGCGCGCTGTTCGAGCCCCGGGGCGTGCTCGTGGCCGGGGCGTCCGCCCATCCGGGCAAGTTCGGGTTCGTGAGCCTGCACAACATCCTCGCCTGCGGCTACGAGGGCAAGGTGTTCGCCACCAACCGCGACGGCGTCGACGTGCTCGGCGTGACGACGGTGGCGGAGGTGGCGGACCTGCCCGACGGCGAGATCGACCTCGTGTTCGTGTGCACGCCCGCGGCCGCCAACCCCGACTTGCTGCGCGCCTGTGCCAAGAAGGGCATCAGCGCCGCGTTCATCGCCTCGGCCGGTTACGGCGAGGCGGGGGAGGAAGGCCTCGCCGCCCAGGCCGAGCTGGTCGCGCTGGCCGACGAGCTGGGGATCCTGCTGGCCGGGCCCAACGGCCAGGGCGTGGTGTCCCCGCCGGCCCGGCTGTGCGCCCAGATCGTTGGGCCGTACCCGCCCGCCGGGCACATCGCCATCGCGAGCCAGTCCGGCAACTTCGTCAGCTCGTTCGAGAACTACGCCCAGCTCACCGGGGTGGGGGTCAGCCGGGCGGTGTCCGCCGGCAACGCCGCGGCGGTGACCGTCCCCGACTACCTCGAGTACTTCGCCGAGGACCCGCAGACCCGCGTGGCCCTGGCCTACGTCGAGAGCGTGGGCGACGGGCGCAGCTTCATGGAGCGCCTCCGCGGCGCGGCCGAGCGCAAACCGGTGGTGGTGGTCAAAGGCGGCGCCACCCGCGGCGGCCAGCGCGCCGCGGCCAGCCACACCGGAGCGCTGGCCAGCGACGACCGGGTGTTCGACGGCGCGGCCCGCCAGGCCGGCGTGTCCCGCGCCGAGTCGGTCGAGCAGGGCTTCGAGGTGGCGGCCTCGTTCGCGACCCAGCCCCTGCCCCGGGGCAACCGCGTCGTCGTGGTGACCACCGTGGGCGGTTGGGGGGTGGTGGCGGCCGACGCCATCGGACGCACCGGACTGGTGCTGCCGCCGTTGCCCGACGACCTCATGGCCGGCGTCGATGCGTTGCTGCCGCCCCGCTGGAGCCGCAACAACCCCATCGACATGGCGGGCGGCGAGACCCGGGACACCGTGCCCGAGATCCTGCGCCTGGCGGCGTCGCACGCCGACGTCGACGCCGTGATCTTCCTGGGCATGGGCATCCAGTCCAACCAGGCCAAGCTCATGCGGGAGGGCCGGTTCTGGCCCGACCACGGCCTGGAGCGCATCGTCGGCTTCCACGAGCGCCAGGACGCCCGCTACGCCGAGGCCGCCGCCGAGGTCAGCGACGCCACCGGCAAGCCGGTGCTGGTCGCCACCGAGCTGGCGATCACCTCGCCCGGCAACCCCGGGCCCGCGGCGGTGCGGGCTTCGGGACGGCTCTGCTACCCGTCGGCGGACCGCGCGGTCATCGCCTTGGACCATCTCTGGCGAAGGTCACGCTGGCTGGCCCGCCGCGGCCTCGGGTGAACCGCCCGACGGGGGCGGGCGCCCACTACGCGACCACCCGGCAGCCGCCGCGCCCCCCGTGGACGCAGCGCTGGGTGCTGCCCGTAGTGCTGGCGCTGGTGGCAGTGGCCGCCGGGATCGGCGCGGTGGCGGCCACCCGGGAGCCCGAGCCCAGCCCAGTCTCCTCGGAGCTGGTGCCGGTCACGCCCGTGCTGTCCGCCCGCCGGGTCCCCGAGCTGCTGGCCGCACCCGTGGCCGACCGGCACCTGGGCGCCGAGCTGTCGGCCTGGCTCGGCTCGTCCCCGGCCGCCTCGTGCCTGGTGGTGCAGGACGGGGGCCGGGACGTGTTCGGCCACAACCCGACCCTGCCGGTGACCGGCGCCTCGACCCAGAAGCTGCTGACCGCCACCGGGCTGCTGCTGGCGCTCGGTCCCGATGCCACCTTCGCTACCAAGGCGGTGGCGACGGCCGAACCGGAGGGCGGCGTGGTGGCCGGCGACCTGTACCTGGTGGGCGGGGGCGACGCCGCCCTCGGCCAGGCCGCGTGGGCCGCGCTCCAGCCCCCGACCCGGCCCAAGGTGGTCCACGACATCGACGCCCTGGCCACCTCGATCGCGGCGGCCGGGATCACCCAGGTGCAGGGCAGCATCGTGGGTGACGGCAGCCGCTACGACGACCAGTTCTACCAGCCGTCCCTGGCGCCCCGGCTGATCGACCAGGACCAGATCGGCCCGGTGGACGGGCTGATGGTCAACGACGGCTTCGCCGGCTTCTCGCCCGATCAGAGCGTGTCCTCGACCGCGCCGGCCCCCGATCCCTCGGCCGAGGCCGCCCGGGTCCTCAGCGATCTGCTCGCCGCCCACGGCGTGACCGTGGCCGGGCCTCCCCGCTCGGGCGTGGCACCCGAGAACGCCACCACCGTGGCCGAGCTGGAGTCCCCGCCGGTCAGCACGGTGGTGGGGGAGATGCTGGCCAACAGCGACAACGAGACCGCCGAGTCCGCCATGAAGGAGATCGGCCTGGCCACCTCGGACCAGGGCACCTTCGCCGCGGGGGCCGAGGGCCTCAGCCGCCTGCTGTCCGACGCGGGCGTGCCGCTCGACGGCGTGCAGGTGGTGGACGGCACCGGCCTCACCACGGCGGACAGCCTCACCTGCGCCGCGCTGGTCGGCGTGCTCACGCGGCCCGAGACGGGGCCCGTGCTACGAGACGGGCTGGCCGTGGCCGGCCAGACCGGCACCCTCGCGATGCGGTGGCGCGACACCCCGGTGGCCGGGCGCCTGCGGGCCAAGACCGGCACGCTCCGCAACGTCACCGCCCTGGCCGGCGAGGTCCAGCCCCTGCCCGGCGGCACCCTGGACTTCGCCTACGTGGCCAACGTCCCCGACCCGGCCACGGTGACGGCCGACGACGTCGACATCGACTCCCTGCCGGACATCCTGATCGGCTACGGCGAGGGCATCGACCTGGCCGCCCTGAGCCCTCTCCCCGCCGCGCCCGCGGGGTGATCATCCCTGCGGCAGCAGGAGGCAAGCACAGTGATCCCTGCGGCCGGGTGACGGTCGTGACAGCCTGGTCGCCGTGTCGGTCCTGCCGATGTTTCCCCTCGGCTCGGTGTTGGTGCCCGGCATGCTGCTGCCCCTGCACGTGTTCGAGCCCCGCTACCGCGCCCTGGTGCACGACTGCGTGGCGGGCGCGGGCGAGTTCGGGGTCGTGCTGATCGAGCGGGGCTCGGAGGTGGGCGGGGGCGACGTACGCACCGGCATCGGCACGGTGGCGCACATCCTGCGGGTGGAGGAGCTGCCGGACGGCCGCTTCGCGCTGGCCGCAGTCGGGACCCGCCGGTTGCGGGTCACCGCCTGGCTCGAGGACGACCCCTACCCCCGCGCCGAGGTGGCGGACTGGCCCGACGACCCCGACGACCCGGCCGCGGCCGAGGCGGCCACCGAAGCGCTCGGGCCCGGGGGCGAGGTCACGGTGCTGCTGCGCCGGGCCGCGGCTCTGGCCGTGGAGCTGGGCGAGGCCGCGCCGCCCGTCGACCTGGAGCTGGCCGACGATCCCGGCCTGGCGAGCTTCCAGGCCGTGGCCGTGGCTCCCGTCGGCCCGGCCGACCGCCAGGCCCTGCTGGCGACGCCCACGGTGGCCACCCGCGCCGCCCTCCTGCGGGAGCTGCTGGAGGGCACCATCGAGCTGCTTTCGGCGCGGCTCGGCTCGGGATAGCCCTTGCATGGGGGGATGGTCGGGCGGGCAGGTAACTCGTGGTAAACCGTGGCCGTCTGATCCGACGAGGAGTCACACGCCGGTGTCCGAGCCTGCCCCCAAGACCGTGCCCGAGGTCTTCGCCGACCTGTGGGCGCTCACGAAGGAGTACGCCCGCCAGGAGACGCTCGACCCGGTCAAGGACCTCGGCCGCTATCTCGGCTTCGGCGTCGGCGGCGCGGTGCTGCTCGGCTTCGGCTACATCATGCTCCTGCTGGCCGCCCTGCGCGCCCTCCAGACCGAGACGGGCGAGTTCTTCGCGGGGGACCGCTCCTTCTACCCGTACATCATCGTCATCATCCTGGGGATCGGGGCCGTCGTCATCGCCGTGACCCGCATCCAGCGCAACGCCAAGCGAAACAGGTGAATCCATGGCTACCGCAGACACCAGCACCACCACTCGCGAGCGGATCACCCGGGACGACCTCGAGGCGAAGTTCCGCGAGCTCGAAGGCGGAGCCCGCGAGCAGGTCGCGTCGGCCCGCTCCACGGCCATCACCGCCGGGATCATCGGCCTGGTGATCCTGCTGCTGCTGGCCTTCCTGCTGGGCCGGCGCCGAGGCAAGCTGCGCAGCACCGTCGTCGAGATCCGGCGGGTCTGAGTCGGCATGGCCCGCGGCGCGCTGCGGCAGCGCAGCCAGATCGACCGCACCCTGCGCTACCTGCAGCGCCGCGGCTCCCGGAAGGGCTTCTACGGCAGCTCGCGCTTCTGGTTCTGGGTGGGGGTGACCGCCTGGGGCCTCCGCAAGTTCCGCAACGCCACGGGCGCGGTGCCGTCCGTCGTGTTCCGCGACGAGCTGCGCCCGGGTGAGGTCCTCCAGCTGTCCCACAAGGCCGAGACCTACACGGGCAAGCCGGTCCGGAACCGCCGGCGCAAGCCGGTCGCCTGACCGTCCGCCACCGACTGCGGCAAGGTGCGTCCCGCACGCGACAATGGACGCGCCATGCGCGTCCTCCTCCGCAACCCTCGCCGCGAGCTCGACCTGTCGGGTCCGGTGACCGTGTCCGCGCTGCTAGCCCGACTGGAGCTCAACCGCGAGTCGGTGCTGGTCATACGGGGCGACACGCTGGTCCCCGGCGACGCCGTCCTGGCCGATGACGACGTGGTGGAGATCCGTCCCGTGATCTCGGGGGGCGCGGCATGAAGTGCACCGTGTGCAAGGGCCCCGCGGTCATCGACCTGCGGCGCCACAACGCCAACTTCTGCCCCGAGCACTTCACCAAGTTCTGCCGCGACCAGGTCGCCAAGGCCATCGGGGACCACGACATGATCGCCCCCGGCCAGCGGGTGCTGGTGGCGGTGTCCGGGGGCAAGGACAGCCTGGCGCTGTGGGACCTGCTGGTGACGCTGGGCTACGAGGCCGAGGGCATGACCATCGGCCTGGGGATCGGCGACTACAGCGAGGCGAGCACCGCCGCGGCGGTGGCGTTCGCCGAGTCCCGGGGCCTGCCCCTGCGGCGCATCGACCTGCGCGCCGACTACGGCTACGACATCCCCACGGCCGCCGCCGTCACCCGCCGGGTGCCGTGCTCGTCGTGCGGCATGTCCAAGCGCCACCTGATCGACGCCGCGGCCCTCGACGGCGGCTTCGACGTGGTGGCGACCGGCCACAACCTCGACGATGAGGCCGCGGTGCTGCTCGGCAACGTGCTCCACTGGCAGACCGAGTACCTCGGCCGCCAGGTGCCCGTGCTGCCGGCACGCGACGGCTTCCCGCGCAAGGTCAAGCCCCTGGTGCGCCTGTCCGAGCGGGAGACCGCGGCCTACTGCGTGCTGCGCGGCATCGACTACATCGTCGAGGAGTGCCCCATGGCGGCGGGGAACCGCCACCTCCGCTACAAGGAAGCGCTGAACTCGATCGAGGCCGGCTCCCCGGGCACCAAGCACGCCTTCTACTTCGAGTTCCTGGCCAAGGCGGCCGGGCACTTCCAGCCCGAGGCGGCCGAGGCCCAGGGCGGCCTCACCGCGTGCGCACGCTGCGGCGCGCCCACCACCGGTGAGGTGTGCGCCTTCTGCCGCCTGGTCGAGCGGGTGGAGGGCGCCGAGCCGGTCCCCGTCGAGCTGGTGCGCTCGGGGCGGCGGCGATGACCCGGCAGTTCGCGCCCGGCGACCAGGTGCTGCTCATCGACGCCAAGAAGCGGCGCTACCTGGTCACGCTCGAGCCCGGAGGGGAGTTCCACACCCACGCGGGGGTCGTGGCCCACGACGACCTGATCGGGCAGGGGGAGGGATCGTCGTTCCGGTCGAGCCGGGGAGCCACCATGCTCGCCATCCGGCCCACCCTCGCCGAGTTCGTGCTCAAGATGCCGCGTGGCGCCCAGGTGATCTATCCCAAGGACCTGGGCCCGCTGCTGATGCTGGCCGACATCTTCTACGGGGCCCGGGTCCTGGAGTCGGGCGTCGGCTCGGGAGCGCTGTCCATGACCCTGGTGAGGGCGGGCGCAGTGGTGTCGGGTTACGAGCTGCGGGAGGACTTCGCCAACCGCGCCACCAAGAACGTGGCCACGTTCCTCGGGCCCGAGGCGCTGGAGCGATACAGCGTCGCGTGCCGCGACGTATACGAGGGCATCGACGAGACCGACCTCGACCGCGTGGTGCTCGACCTGCCCGAACCGTGGCGGGTCGTCAAGCATGCGGCCCGCGCCCTGCACCGGGGCGGGATCCTGGTGGCGTACACGCCCCAGATCACCCAGGCGGTCCAGCTGCGCGAGGAGCTGGCGGGGCAGGGCTTCGGCATGGTCGACACCCTCGAGGTGCTCAACCGGGGCTGGCACATCGAGGGCCAGTCGGTCCGGCCCGACCACCGCATGGTCGCCCACACCGGGTTTCTGACCCACGCACGGTTGCTGAGCTGAGCGGGCGGGCACCCGGATGAACGTGCTGGACCTCCTGCTGCTGCTGTTCGCGGCCAGCGCGGCGACCGGCGGCTACCGCCTGGGGTTCCTGGCGCGCGCGTCGTCGTGGCTGGGGCTGGCCCTCGGCGTGACGCTCGGCGCCCTGTTGTTGCCCGAGGTGCTGCCCCGGCTCGAGGGCGCCAGCGACGTGACCATCGCCCTGGTGGCGGTGGGGACCCTGGTGGGAACCGCCTTGATCGGCCAGGCCATGGGCCTGTTCCTCGGCGCCCGGCTCCACGCCGAGCTGCCCGAGGGGGCGGCCCGCCGGACCGACCAGGTGGCCGGGGGTGTCTTCGGGGTGGTGGGCGTGCTGGTGGCGCTGTGGATCCTGCTGCCCACGCTGGCGCACGTCCCCGGCTGGACGGCCGAGCAGGCCCGCTCGTCACGCATCGCCCGCGAGGTCTCCGACATCTTCCCCAACCCGCCCGACACGCTGGAGGCGCTGCGCAACATCGTGGGCGACGACCCCTTCCCCGAGGTGTTCGACGCCATGCGCCCCGCGCCCGATGTCGGCGCCTCGCCCGGCGACAGCGGCCTGTCGGCGGACATGATCACGAGCGTGACGCGCTCGACCGTGAAGGTCGAGGGCGAGGCGTGCGACCGCATCCAGGAGGGCAGCGGCTTCTTCGTGACCCCCCAGTTGGTGGTGACCAACGCCCACGTGGTGGCGGGGGAGGACGACACCGAGGTGGAGCTGGCCGATGGTGACACGGTGGATGCCACGGTGGTGGCGTTCGATCCCCAGCGCGACCTGGCCGTACTGCGCATCGCCGACAACCTCGGCATCGCGCCGCTGCCGCTGCGGGACGCGGAGCAGGGCGACACGGGCGGCGTGTTCGGTCACCCGGGCGGCGGGCCCCTGGAGATCAGCCCCTTCCGGGTCAGCGATCAGATCCCGGCGGTCGGCCGCAACATCTACGACCAGGGCCAGACCCGGCGCGAGGTTCTGGTGCTGGCGTCGGAGCTGCGCCCGGGGGACTCGGGCAGCGCCCTGGTCGACCCCGAGGGCCGGGTGGTGGGCGTGGCCTTCGCGGTGGCACCGGACAAGCCGGGCGTGGCCTACGCCCTCGCGATCGAGGAGCTCGAGGCCGTCCTCAACGGCGACCTCAGCCGCCCGCGGGACACGGGCGGCTGCTTGGTCTGACCCAGCGGACTAGCGGCTCCAGCAAGCCGGCTGACCCAGCTCATGAGCTGAGGGGTCAGTCGACCTCGATGAAGATGCACTCGCCGGGGCACTCCTCGGCGGCCTCGATGGTGGCCTCCTCCTGGCCGGCGGGCACGCTGGCCAGACCCTCGGCGCCGCCGGGGTCGGAGAAGACCTTGTCGCCCTCCTTGACGTAGGCGAGGCCATCGTCAAGCAGGGTGAACACGTCCGGGGCGATCTCCTCACAGAGGCCGTCGCCTGTGCAGAGATCCTGGTCGATCCAGACCTTCATGACAGTGACTCGCTCCTGGCTCGATGGCTTCGGGGCCAGACTAGCCACGTCACGGATAAACGCGGCAATCCCTGGAGAAACTCCCGCAGCCCGGAAAGAACGGGATGCCGGGTCGGGCGATCACCGGTGTAGGGTCCAGCGGGATCGTCCGAGGAGGTGGTCGCGGTCGACCAGCACAGTGAGGAAGGCGGGACCGACAGGCCCGGGTCCGAGCAGGGCTCCTACGCGGACCAGGTGCGCGCCCTCGAGGAGGAGGTGCTGGCCCTGCGGCGCCGGCTCCAGGATGCGCCCAAGCGCGTTCGCACGCTCGAGGAACGGCTGCTGGAGACGAAGGGCCAGCTCGCCCAGGCGGTGGCCCAGAACGAGAAGCTGACCTACACCCTGCGGGAGGCGCGTGACCACATCAGCGCCTTGCGCGAGGAGGTCGACAAGCTCACCCAGCCACCCTCCGCCTACGGCACGCTGCTCGCCCAGAACGACGACGGCACCGTCGACGTCTACTCCGGCGGCCGCAAGATGCGCGTCGCCGTGCACCCTGCGCTCGACCCCGACGACCTGGTCCGCGGGGGCGAGGTCGTGCTCAACGAGTCGCTCAACGTCGTCATGGCCCGCACGCCGGAGACCAACGGCGAGGTCGTCACGGTCAAGGAGCTGCTGGAGGACGGCAGCCGGGCCATCATCCTCGGCCGCGCCGACGAGGAGCGGGTGGCCGAGCTGTCCGAGGCCCTCCAGAACGAGCTGGTGCGCGCCGGCGACTCGCTGCTGATGGACGCCCGATCCGGCCTGCTGCTGGAGAAGCTGCCCCGGCCCGAGGTCGAGGAGCTGGTCCTGGAAGAGGTGCCGGACATCAGCTACGCGGACATCGGCGGCCTCGACGACCAGATCGAGCAGATCGCCGACGCGGTCGAGCTGCCGTTCCTCCACCAAGAGCTGTTCGCCGAGCACAAGCTGCCCGCCCCCAAGGGCATCCTGCTCTACGGCCCTCCGGGCTGCGGCAAGACGCTCATCGCCAAGGCCGTGGCCAACAGCCTGGCCAAGAAGGTGGGTGCCCGCTCGGTCGACGCCAACGCCAAGAGCTACTTCCTCAACATCAAGGGCCCGGAGCTGCTCAACAAGTACGTGGGCGAGACCGAGCGCCAGATCCGCCTGGTGTTCCAGCGGGCCCGGGAGAAGTCCGAGGAGGGCTGGCCGGTCATCGTGTTCTTCGACGAGATGGACTCGATGTTCCGCACCCG